>NZ_CEVIVC010000056.1:0-3319 GCF_982290645.1 Protofrankia sp. CiP1_Cm_nod4 | reverse complement strand
GCTGACAGCGACGGTGCTGACAGCGACGACCTCATCAGCGAACTCACCGGCTCGGCCGGCACGCCCGCGCCCGGTCCCGCGGACGGCCCGTCGCCGGGATGGCGGCGGGGACGCATCCTGGCCGCGGTCCGCCCGCTGCGGCCGGCCGCGAGCCGCCCGGCGGACGACGGCGGCAACAGCACGGCCCCGGGCGCCGACAGCCCCGCCGCCGGACCGGGTCAGCCCCCATCCGGCCCCGCCGGACCGTCCAGCGCCTGAACAGGGCACGGACCAGCGGAACCAGGACCGAACAGGCTGTAACAGCCAAGCAGGACATTATAGCCGGAAATCACATAAAAGACCGTAAGTCAACCTGAGGCCGGCGGACACCCGCCGGCCTCAGTCGTGCGCCAGCCGCCACGCCCTGCGTGCCAGCCACAACGCCCTGCGTGCCATCTGCCACGCTTTGTGGGCAATCCGACACGTCCTGCGAGCAAGCCGACACGCTCTGTGGGCAAGCTGCCACGCCCCGCACGCCAGTCGCGCCCGAGCCATGCCTGCGATGACGCCGCACACCGGCGCGGTCCGGCCATCGCAAAAAACATGAGCATGAGGGGCTCAAGTTTGACGGCGGAAGAGTTATTGTTGGATCCTGAGCCGGCAGGGCTCAACTACCATATGAGCGGCCCACGCGGCATCCTGACGGAGCCGGTGGGGCCGGATCCATCCTGATTCGAAAGGCGCACAGACATGGCACGAGCGGTCGGCATCGACCTCGGCACCACGAACTCCGTCGTGAGCGTGCTCGAGGGCGGCGAACCCACGGTGATCGCCAATGCCGAGGGCTCGCGGACAACCCCATCCGTCGTCGCCTTCGCCAAGAACGGCGAGGTCCTGGTCGGCGAGGTCGCGAAGCGGCAGGCGGTCACCAACGTCGAGCGGACCATCCGGTCGGTCAAACGCCACATGGGCACCGACTGGAAGATGAAGGTCGACGCCAAGGACTTCACCCCCCAGCAGATCAGCGCGTTCATCCTGCAGAAGCTCAAGCGGGACGCCGAGTCCTACCTGGGTGAGACCGTGGCCGACGCGGTCATCACCGTGCCCGCCTACTTCGACGACGCGCAGCGCCAGGCCACCACCGAGGCCGGCACCATCGCCGGGCTGAACGTCCTGCGGATCGTCAACGAGCCCACCGCCGCCGCCCTCGCCTACGGCCTGGACAAGGGCGAGAAGGAGCAGACGATCCTGGTCTTCGACCTCGGTGGCGGCACGTTCGACGTGTCCCTGCTGGAGATCGGTGACGGTGTCGTCGAGGTCAAGTCGACCTCCGGGGACACCCAGCTCGGCGGTGACGACTGGGACCAGCGCATCACCGACCACCTGATCAAGACCTTCAACGGCCAGCACGGCGTCGACCTGGGCAAGGACAAGATGGCCCTGCAGCGGCTGCGCGAGGCCGCCGAGAAAGCCAAGATCGAACTGTCGCAGTCCACCCAGACCAGCATCAACCTGCCCTACATCACCGCCTCGGCCGAGGGCCCGCTGCACCTCGACATCACCCTGACCCGCTCCGAGCTCCAGCGGATGACCCAGGACCTCATCGACCGCTGCAAGCACCCCTTCCAGCAGGCCGTCAAGGACGCCGGGGTCAAGGTCAGCGACATCGACCACGTCGTGCTCGTGGGCGGCTCCACCCGGATGCCGGCCGTGGTCGACCTGGTCCGCGAGCTCACCGGCGGCAAGGAGCCGAACAAGGGCGTCAACCCCGACGAGGTCGTCGCCGTCGGCGCCTCCCTGCAGGCCGGTGTCCTCAAGGGCGAGGTCAAGGACGTTCTCCTGCTCGACGTCACCCCGCTGTCCCTGGGCATCGAGACCAAGGGCGGGATCATGACCAAGCTCATCGAGCGCAACACCACCATCCCGACCAAGCGCTCGGAGATCTTCACCACCGCCGAGGACAGCCAGCCGTCCGTGCAGATCCAGGTCTTCCAGGGCGAGCGCGAGATGGCCGCCTACAACAAGAAGCTCGGCATGTTCGAGCTCACCGGCCTGCCGCCGGCGCCCCGCGGCATCCCGCAGATCGAGGTCACCTTCGACATCGACGCCAACGGCATCGTCCACGTCTCGGCCAAGGATCTCGGCACCGGCAAGGAACAGTCGATGACGATCACGGGCGGTTCGGCGCTGCCCAAGGACGACATCGACAAGATGGTCCGCGACGCCGAGCAGTACGCCGAGGAGGACCGCAAGCGCCGCGAGGAGGCCGAGACCCGCAACCAGGGCGAGACCCTGGTGTACTCCACCGAGCGGTTCCTGGCCGAGAACGGCGACAAGATCGACGCCACGGTCAAGACCGATGTGGAGGAGAAGCTGTCCGCGCTGCGGGCGGCGGTCGCCGGCACCGACATCGCGGCCATCCGCAACGCGACGACCGAGCTCGCCAAGGCCAGTTCCGCGATGGGCCAGTCGCTCTACGCGGACGCCGCGCAGGGCTCGGCCGGCAGCCCCGGCGGCACGCCCGGAGCGAGCGCGGACGACGACGTGGTGGACGCCGAGATAGTGGACGAGGAGGACAAGAAGTGACCTCGGCCCCCAACGACTGGACGCATGGCGCTTCCACCCCGGACGAGCCAGTGGTCGTCCGGGACAAGCGCCGCATAGACCCACAGAGCGGGCAGGTCCGGGTGGAGGCGGCCGCGCGGACGCAGGCCGCCGCCACCGCCGAGGGCGCCTTCACGTCCTCGGCGGGGGGGCCGGCGCCCGGCGCCGCACCGGCCGGTGAGGCCGAGCTGGTGGCGTCGCTGCGCCAGCAGGTCGCCGAGCGCACCGGTGACCTGCAACGTCTCAAGGCCGAGTTCGACAACTACCGGCGCCGTGTCGAGCGTGACCGGCAGGCCCTGGCCGAGCAGGCGGCCGGCAGGCTGCTCCTGGCGCTGCTGCCGACCCTCGACGACATCGGCCGCGCCCGCGACCACGGCGATCTGGAAGGCCCGTTCAAGGCGGTGGCGGAGTCGTTGGAAGCCGCCCTTGAGGCCGCCGGGCTCGAGCGCTTCGGCTCCCGCGGGGACGAGTTCGACCCGCTCGTCCACGATGCGCTCATGCACACCTACTCGGCCGAGGTGACCAGGCCGACCTGCGTGGACGTCTTCCGGGCCGGCTACCGGCACGCCGGCCGCGTGCTGCGGCCGGCGCAGGTCTCGGTCGCCGAACCGGCGCCGGGGGACGCCGACGCCGGTCAGGACGTGGACGGCACGGCCGCCGGGGCCGCGCCGGAGGCGGGCGGCGGCTCGGCAGAAGCCGCCGAGTAGCCGCCGAGCAGCCCGAGCAGCCCGAGCAG
>NZ_CEVIVC010000055.1:18082-32383 GCF_982290645.1 Protofrankia sp. CiP1_Cm_nod4 | reverse complement strand
CCTCAGCAGCCGCCAAGGATGCGCATCCACTGCTACGACGACAGCGGCGCATTCACATCCTCAACACCCAAAACCCCCAACAGCCAACAAAAGCCCCCGACGCACCCCTCCTTCCCCTTATCGATCATCATCAGATGATCGATAAGCCCACGTAACGGCCCACCCCTCCGCCAGGGGCCCCCAAATAGTGGCGAAAGCCGCTATTTGGGGAAGGGCCCCTCCGCCAGGGGCCCCCAAATAGTGGCGAAAGCCGCTATTTGGGGAAGGGCCCCTCCGCCAGGGGCCCCCAAATAGTGGCGAAAGCCGCTATTTGGGGAAGGGCCGCTATCCGGGGGGCCCCCAACGGCGGACGGTGTCGATGCGGGCGCGTAGCTGGGCGGCGGTGGCCTGGCCGGTTGCCGGGCCGCCGCAGGTCCGTCGCAGCTCGCCGTGGATCGCCCCGTGCGGGCGGCCGGTGCGGTGGTGGTGGGCCGCGACCAGCCGGTTGAGCTCCCGGCGGAGTTCGGCGATCACCTCGTGGGTCGGACGGTTGTCCGTGGCCTGCGCGGCCGGGCTGTCCGCCTCGGCGGCGCGGGCCGCCGGGACCGTCTGTCCGGAGGCGCCCGGGGCGGGGCGGCCGGCGGGGTCCTGGCGGCCCTCGGTGCGCTCCTGCCGGCGCCGGGCAGCGAGCTGGGCGGCTTCCCGCTGTTTGAGCAGGACGGCGACCTGGTCGGGCTCGAGCAGGCCGGGCAGCCCGAGGAAGTCCTCCTCCTCGGCGGAGCCGGCGGCGGCCTGGGTGCCGAACTCGCCGCCGTCGAAGATGACCCGGTCGAGATGCGCCGAGGAGCCCAGCGCGGTGAAGGACCGTTCGGGCAGGTCGGGGACGTCCCGGCGCCGGTTGGCCTCGCGCAGGGCGGCGTCGTCGAAGGCGTCCGGTTCGCGCAGGGGCTTGTCCAGCGCGTGGTCACGCTGGACCTCCATCTCGCCGGCGAGCGCGAGCAGCGTCGGAACGCTGGGCAGGAAGACGGAGGCGGTTTCCGCCCGGCCCCGGCCGCGGACGAACCGGCCGACGGCCTGGGCGAAGAACAGCGGGGTGGCCACGGAGGTGGCGTAGACCCCGACGGCCAGACGTGGGACGTCCACGCCTTCGCTGACCATCCGGACGGCGACCATCCACCGTTGCCGCGACTCCCGGAAATTCGCGATCTTCGAGCTGGCGGTGGGGTCGTCGGAGAGCACCACCACCGGCTCGGTGCCGCTGACCCGGCGCAGGATCCCGGCGTAGGCGCGGGCGCTGGCGTGATCGCTGGCGATCACCAGCCCGCCGGCGTCCGCCATCCCACCGGCCTGGATCTGGGACAGCCGGGTGTCGGCGGCGGCGAGGACGGCGGGGATCCAGTTGCCGCGGGCGTCGAGGGCGGTGCGCCACGCCGCGGCGGTCTGCTCGTTGTTCAGCGGCTCGCCGAGCCGGGCGGACAGCTCGTGCCCGGCGCTCGTCCGCCAGGTCATCTCCCCGGAGTAGGCCAGGAACAGCACCGGGCGCACCACCGCGTCACGCAGCGCGTCGGCGTAGCCGTAGGAGGAGTCGGCGACGCTGCGCGTCACTCCGTCCGGCCCGGGCAGGTAGGTGACGAACGGGATGGGGTTGACGTCCGAGCGGAAGGGGGTGCCGGTGAGCGCGAGGCGCCGGGTCGCGGGGGTGAACGCCTCCCGGACGGCGTCACCCCAGGACAGGGCGTCGCCGGCATGGTGGATCTCGTCGAGGATCACCAGGGTGCGGCGGCGTTCGCAGCGCAGCCGGTGCAGCGCGGGATGCGCTGCCACCTGGGCGTAGGTGAGCACCACGCCGGTGTAGTCCGAGGAGGTGGCCCCGGCGGTGTTGCGGAAGGCCGGGTCGAGGGAGATGCCGACCTCCGCCGCCGCGTCGGCCCACTGCCGTTTCAGGTGCTCGGTCGGCGCCACCACCGTGACCGCGCGCACCACGCCGTCGTGCAGCAGGTCGGACGCGACGCGCAGCGCGAAGGTCGTCTTGCCCGCGCCCGGGGTGGCGACGGCCAGGAAGTCGCGTGCGCCGGAGCCCGCCCGGGTCCGGTAGGTGGCCAGGGCGGCCTCCTGCCAGGCTCGTAACGGACGGCGATTCGCCGGGGACGGTGAAGCGTCATCGAAGAGGCCTGCACGCACAGGACAGACTCTACGGGCTGCCTGCCGCAGGCCGTCACCGGAGCTCACCGAGCGCGCTCGGAAGCATCCATTTCCCGCCTGCGAATGTGACCGACAGCACCCGGCATCACCGCATGTGCGGGAATCCACATGCATGTGTACCGGTGCCGGCCGGTGCGCTTCCCACCGCGCGCCGACGGGCGGCCGGGTGCTGTTCTCCGGTGCCCGCGCCCTGCCATCCGCGCTCCGCCATGTACGCACATTCAGTAAACGGCGGCCGGCGGGGCGCTGACGTGCCATCAACCATGTCGTCAACTGTGTCGCCGATAACAAAATTGCCGGGAAATGATTCTGGAACGCACGGGCCGGGCCGCGGGACCGGAGCCGTCCAGCCGCGCGAAGGGCGCCGCCCGGAGGCCGGACGGAACGGCGTGCTGCCGCCGTCCGGCTGCCGTACAACCAGGTCATTACCGCACAAGGCATGGCGGCGGGACGCGGGGCAGCGGCCGGCGGCTGCCACAGGCGGTGGGAGGGCGGCGACCAGCGGCCATAAGGCCATGGATAAACTCTTTTACCGGGGGGCCATACGGGGGCTGATGGACGGCGAAAGGCAGACGATGACTCCGGCGAGCAGTGCCCTTACGACTGCCGTTTCCCGTCCGTCCGTACGCACCCCCAACATCCGGCTGCGAAACTGCCGGGAGGAACGGGGCTGGTCGCAGGAACAACTGGCCATGGAGCTGCGTGACTTCGCCGCCAGCCGCGAAGGGCGTGAGGCCGGCGTCACCGGCAACATGGTCTGCAAGTGGGAGAAAGGCGACAAGAAGCCCAGTCTTCGTTACCAACGGCTGCTGGGAGCTCTCTTTCAGCGAACATCCGGGGAACTCGGGTTCATCGAGAACGACACCGCCCACACCGCCGGTACTACCAGCACCGCCGACATCGTCGGTACTGTCGGTGACATCGCGGCCGGGCCCAGGCCGGCGCACCTGTCCGGGCCGTCGCGGCCGGGCGCGGAACAGCGCCCCTTCCTCCGGCTGGTCGCGGCGGCCGAGGACGCCACGACCGTGTCGCCTGACACCCGGCCGCCATGGGAGCGACTTTCCGTGGCATTACGGCAGCAGGCCGTGGCCACCCCGTCGGTCGTCGGCAGTCTCTCCGCCCGCACCGCCGGCCTGTTCGGGCTGGAGGAGCGGGTACCGGCCCACCGGCTGATGGAACGGGTGACCGCGCAGCTGGCCGCCCTCAGCCGTCTACTGGAGGCCGCGCCACGCTCGGCGGTGCGCCAGGCGCTGGCTGTCACCGCCGGTGAGACCGCCGCGCTGGCCGGCTGGCTCGCCTTCGACATGCGCAACAGCGCCGACGCCCGCGCCTACTACCGCGTCGCGGCCGAGGTCGCCCAGGAGACCGGCGACGACGCCCTGCTGGCATGCGTGCTCGGCTACGAAAGCTTCCAGTCGAGTATGAACGGACGGCCGGACAAGGCCTGTGCGCTGCTCGCCGAGGCCCAGCGTCACGCCGCGCACGGCGGCAGCCCGATGACCTGCGCCTGGCTGGCCGCCCGGGAGGCCGAGGAGCAGGCCCACCAGGGGGACCGCGACGCGGCGCTGCGCGCGCTCGACCGCGCCGTCGACGCCTTCGAGCAGGCCACCCCGGCCGACGACCGGGTGTGGACGCAGTTCTTCGACCGTTCCCGCCTCGACGGGATGCGGGTCACCACCTTCACCCGGCTGCGCCGCCCGGACGCGGCCCGCGCGACCGCCCTCGAGGGGCTGCGGACGACCAGCCCGACCACCACCAAGAAGCGTTCCCTGCTGCTGAGCGCCGTCGCCGAGGTGCACATTCAGCAACGGGAGATCGAACAGGCCTGCCAGTTCGCCGCTGACGCCCTGGCGATCGTGGCGCAGACGGACTTCTCGCTCGGCCTGACCCGCATCCTGCACATCCGTGATCACCTGTCGCCCTGGCGCGGCATCCAGGCGGTACGTGACCTCGACGAGCAGCTGCGGGTTCTGGTCTGAACGCCGGTGACCGGTGGGAACGGGCTCCCGCCGGCCACCGGTGGCGTATCGGGCGGCACGCGGGTGGCGCGCCAGGCGGACGGGGATCAGCCCGGCCTGGTGCCGGCACGGTAGCAGTCGTAGACGCCGCCGACCGTCCGTACGGCCGCGAGCAGCGCGTCCAGCTGTGCCGGGCCGGCGACCTCGACGGTGAAACGGGCCCGGGCCACCCGGTCCTCGGAGGTGATCGAGGAGGCGGAACGGACCGTGGCCGACACATCCGAGAGCATTTCGGTGATGTCCGCGAGCAGCCCGTGGCGGTCGAACGCCTCGACCGCGATCTCGGCGGGGAAGGTGCCCTCGGCCGACGGGAGCCAGGACGTCACCGCGACCCGATGGCGGTCGCTCGCGGCGTTCACGCACCGCAACCGGTGCACGGACACGGCGGGGCTGTGCGTGCTGGTGAACCCGACGACGTCGTCCCCGGGCAGTGGGAGACAACAGCGGGCGGGACGGACCGGGACACCGCTGCGGCCGTCGATGGCGGCCGTCCCCGCCCAGGTGAGGGCCTCGTCCATGTCCCGTGACCGCCGCCGGCTCCGCCTGCTGTGGGCCTTGCGCGCCCCCGGATCCGGCGCCTGCGCCGGTGTGGGTGCCGGTGTGGGCAGAGCCGCCGGAACGGGCGGGCTCACCAGGCCCGCCGGGGATGGTGGGGCGGCGGGGCCGACGGCGGCGGCCACGGGCCACGGGGCCGCGGGCCACGGGGCCGTGGCCGCGGGCCGGTCGGAGGCTTCCGGGGCGGTGCCGGTGCCGGCCCTGGGGGCGGCGCCGACGCCGCTGCCGGCATCACTGTCACTGCCGTCACTGTCACTGTGATCACAGTCACTGTCATCACTGTTGATGTCACCGCCGGTGCCGATGCCGGTGCCGGTGTCCGGATGCTGGCTGCCGGGGGGGAGCGGGCCAGGATCCCGGGTATCGTCCTGGCGGGCATCCGGGTGTCCCGGCTGCCGGTCAGCGGGGTGTCCGGGATCCGGCTGCTGGCCGCTGGTCTCCCGCCGCTGCCTGGTCAGCCCACGGCGGATCCGTACCCGGGCCCGGGAGGTCTTGACGAAATCCAGCCAGTCCTCGGAGGGGCCGGCGTCCGGCAGCCCCGAGCGCAGGATCTCCACCACGTCGCCGTTGCGCAGCCGGGTGTGCAGCGGGACCAGCCGGCCGTTGACCCGCGCGCCGATGGCCCGGTGCCCGAGTTCGGTGTGGACGGCGTAGGCGAGGTCGACCGGCGTGGACCGCGCCGGCAGCGCGATGATCCGCCCCTTGGGGGTGAAGATGAGCACCTCGTCGGAGTCGAGGTCCGCCGACAGCGACTCCAGGAACTCGCCGGGATCCTTGGCGTCGCCCTCCCAGTCGAGCAGGCTGTGCAGCCAGGCCAGGCCCTCCAGCCGGGCGCCGTCCGCGGACGGCCCGACCGGCCGGGCGATGATCCCGGTCTCGGCGAGCCGGTGCATCGCGTCCGTACGGATCTGGATGTCGACGGGCTTGCCGGCCGGGTCCATGACGGTGGTGTGCAGCGACTGGTACATGTTGAACTTGGGCGTGGCCACGAAGTCGCGCAGCCGCCCCGGCGCCGGTCGCCACAGGGCGTGTACTTCCCCGAGCGCCTCGTAACAATCGGTGATTGAATCGACGAGAATCAGGACGCGGGCGATGTCGTTGTAGTCCCGTGCCTCGAAGCCGCGCTCCTGGGCCCGCTTGTAGATCGAGAAGAGGTGGCTGGTGCGGGCCGAGACCCTGGCGTCGATGCGCGCCTCGGCCAGGCCGCTGGCAAGCTTGTCGACGACCGAGGCGAGCTGGCCGGACTCACCCTCCGCGGCCGTGAAGGTGTCGACCACCGCCTGGATCCGGGTGTACTCGTCGGGATACAGGACGGCGAACGACCGGTCCTCCAACTCCCGCTTGATGACGTTCACGCCGAGCCGGTGCGCCAGCGGCGCGAGGATCTCCAGCGTCACCCGGGCGATGCGCGCCTGCTTGGGCGGGGACTTGAAGCCGAGGGTCCGCATGTTGTGCAGCCGGTCGGCGATCTTGATGAGCAGGACCCGGTAGTCCCTGGCCAGCGCGACGATCAGTTTCCGCAGCGTCTCGGCCTCGGCCGCGTCCCCGAAACGCATCTTGTCGAGCTTGGTCACCCCGTCGACGAGGTTGGCGACCTCCGGGCCGAAGTCCGCCGTGACGGCCTCCAGGGTGTAGCCGGTGTCCTCGACCGTGTCGTGCAGGAGGGCCGCGACGACGGTGGTGGTGTCCACCCCGAGCTCGGCGAGGATGTCGGTGACCGCCAGCGGATGGGTGATGTACGGATCGCCGCTGTGCCGCATCTGGCCGGCGTGCTGGCGGTTGGCGACCTCGTAGGCGCGGACGATGAGAGCGACGTCGGCCTTGGGATGGTGCTGGCAGTGCCTGTCGATGATCCCCCGCAGGACGGGTGGTACGAGTGGCTCCGGGGGCGAACTTCGGGCCGCCGCCACCCGGCGGGCGAGGTGGGCCAGCCGGCTGCCGGCCAGCCAGGCGGCCGCGAGGGTCCGTGAGGCGTCCTCCCCACCGCCGGCCTGCCCCCCGCTGGATCGGTCCATCCGCGCGGGCAGCGCCGCGCCCTGCATCCCGGCACCTACGATCTCAGCGTCCATAGTGCTCCCCCTCGATACGTCCCGGTGCCTCGGTGCGCCCCGGCGCGGAACAGCTCCGTGCCCCCGCCGTCCGCCGGTGACAGCCCCCCGTCACGGCGACATCGACGACGCGGACCCGGCCGGCGGCCCCTCCCGCCGGGAACCGCCGGATCCCCCCACCGCACCAGCATGGTCAGCACCTCGCCCCGGAGGCGATCCGGTAACAGTCGTGCACACCGTCGATCGAGCGCACGGCGTCCCGGATGTGGCCGAGATGCTTGGTGTCCCCCATCTCGAAGGTGAACCGGCTGACCGCGTGCTGGTCCTTGGTCGTCGTCACCGACGCCGAGAGGATGTTGACATGGTGGTTGGTCAACACCCGGGTGACGTCGGAGAGCAGACGCGTGCGGTCGGTCGCCTCGACCTGGATGACGACGAGGAACACCGACCCCGAGGAGGCGGCCCACTCGACCGGCACCGTCCGGTCACGAGAACTATTACACAAAGTAGCCAGATTCGGGCAGTCCTGGCGGTGGACCGAGACGCCCTTGCCCCGGGTGACGAACCCGGCGATCGCGTCCCCGGGCATCGGTGTGCAGCAGTGGGCGAGCTTCGACCACACGTCCTCGGCGCCGTTGACGATCACCCCCGGGTCGCCGGCCGTCCGTTGCAGGGCGCGGGTGGGCAGCGCGGTCTCGGCGACGTCCTCGGCCGCGCCCTCCGGCCCGCCCAGCGCGGCCAGCAGGCGGCCCACCACGTGCTGGGCGCTGATGGTCTTCTCACCGATCGCGGCGTACAGCGCGGAGACGTCCTGGTAGCGCAGGTCCCTGGCCAGGCTGGGCAGCGTGTCGCCGCTCATCAGGCGGGTCAGCGGCAGGCCGTGGCGGCGCATCATCCGGGCGATCGCGTCCCGGCCGGCGACGATGGCGTCCTCCCGCCGCTCCCGCGCGTGCCACTGACGGATCTTCGTACGGGCCCGGGAGGAACGGACGAAGGTCAGCCAGTCCTCGCTCGGGCCCGCCGAGTGCGCCCGGGAGGTGAAGATCTCGACGGTGTCCCCGTTGTCCAGCGGGGTGTCCAGCGCGACGAGCCGGCCGTTGACCCGCGCGCCCACGCACTGGTTGCCCACGTCGGTGTGGACGGCGTAGGCGAAGTCGACCGGGGTCGCCCCCTCCGGCAGCGCGATCACGTCCCCCTTGGGGGTGAACACGAAGACCTCGTCGGTGTGCAGGTCGAACCGCAGGCTGTCGAGGAACTCGCCGGGTCCGGCGCTCTCCCGCTGCCAGTCGAGGATCTGGCGCAGCCAGGCGGTCTGGTCACCCCCCGCGGAGGCGCGCCGGGAACGGCCGCCGCCCCGGGAGCCGCCGTCGGCGAGCCCGAGAGCACCCGCCCTGCTCTCCCCGGAGGGCCGGGCGCCGACGCCGTCCTCCTTGTACTTCCAGTGCGCCGCGATCCCGTACTCGGCCCGGTTGTGCATCGCGTGCGTGCGGATCTGCAGTTCGACGGGCTTGCCCTCGGGGCCGATCACCGTCGTGTGCAGCGACTGGTACATGTTGAACTTGGGCATCGCGATGTAGTCCTTGAACCGGCCCGGGATCGGCTTCCAGTTCGCGTGGATGGTGCCCAGGGAGGCGTAGCAGTCCCGCAGGGAGTCGACCAGCACCCGGATACCGACCAGGTCGTGGATGTCGTCGAAGGACCGGCCGCGGACCACCATCTTCTGGTAGATCGAGTAGTAGTGCTTGGGCCGGCCGGTGACGACGGCCCTGATCTTCGCCTCGGCCAGGTGCGCCTGCACCTGCGTCACCACCGCGGTGATGTAGGTGTCCCGGCTCGGCGCACGGTCGGCCACCAGCCGGACGATCTCGTCGTAGCGCTTCGGGTAGAGCGTCGCGAAGGCGAGGTCCTCCAGCTCCCACTTCAGCGAGTTCATCCCGAGCCGGTGGGCCAGCGGAGCGTAGATCTCCAGGGTCTCCCGGGCCTTGCGCTCCTGCTTGTGCTCGGGCAGGAAGCGCAGCGTGCGCATGTTGTGCAGACGGGCGGCAAGCTTGATCACGAGGGCCCGGGGGTCGCGGGCCATCGCGACCACCATCCGCCGGATCGTCTCGGCCTGGGCGGCCTCGCCGACCTTCACCCGGTGCAGCTTCATCACCGCGTCGAGCACCAGCGCGACGTGGTCGCCGAACTCGTCCTGGATGCGCTCAGGCGTCATGCCGGCCTGGCCGACGGTGCCGTGCAGGAGCGCGGCGCACAGGGTCGGCGTGTCCATCCCGAGATCGGCGAGGATGCTCGCGACCGCGACCGGATGGGTGATGTAGGGATGGCCGGAGAGGCGGACCTGGCCGGCGTGCACCCCCGCCGCGGTCTCGAAGGCCTGGTAGACCGGGCCGACGTCGGCCCGCGGATGGTTCGCGAGCAGGCCGCGCAGCACCGGGTCCAGCAGTGACGGCGGGGTCGCCCGATGCGACGCGAGCCTGGGGAAACGCCCGCGGACCCGGCGGGGCAACGGCGGCGACTCGTGCCCGAGGCGCGGGACCACCGGCGAACCGTCATCGGGACCGAACTCACCGTAGTCGACAAGGAGCCCGGGCTGGCGCGTCGGCGAGGCCGGGGCGCCAGCCCGGGCGGGCGGAGCCGAGGCCGGCACGGCAGGTGGAGCCGGCGGGGTGGGCGGAGCCGAGGCCGGCACGGCGGGCGGAGCCGGCGGGGCGGATGGAGCCGAGGCCGCGGACGGAACCGGCGGGGGCGGGAGAACAGCCGGCGACGAGGGAGCCGGCTGGACGCCGTTGGCCGGCCGGGCGCCAGCCGGCTGGACGTCAACCGGTGGCTGGGGGTCGGCCGGCCGCGGGTCAGCCGGCCGCGGGTCAGCCGGCCGCGGCGCACCGTCGGTTGTCTTGGCGCGTCCCGCCGAGGTCGCCTGCGGTGGGCGTCCCGGCCCGGCCGCCGGCGACAGCGCGCCAGCGGACGGGCCGCGGTGGCTGTCCCCGCGGGCGAGCACGGCGTATTCACCTGCCGCGGACGACCCCCGGACGGTCGTCGCGCCAGGCTCGGACGCTCCAGCCGTCACCGGGGCTGCCTCGGGCACAAGCCGCTCCTGCTTCATGTCGGACCCCTGAAGGCTAACGCTTCCGTGAGCCGGCCTCCTCCCGCAACCCCGGCCAATGCCCGTGGATCACACAAAGGTCACACGGCCGGGGTCATCGCGGCCAGGAACGCCGCGTCCGGGATCACCACGAACCAGGAGCGGCACGGCCGGGGCCGCCGCGGCCGGGGGCGCCGAGCTGACGAGGAACAGGCCCCGACCCTCAGACTTCCATGATCGATGATATCGCGAGCGGCGCGAGCCGGTCACGCCCGGACAGGAAGGTCAGTTCCATGAGCACGGCGAGCCCGACGACCTCCGCGCCCGACGCGCGGACCAGCTCGGCCGCGGCGGCCGCCGTACCGCCCGTGGCCAGCACATCGTCGACGAGCAGCACCCGGTCACCCGGCCGGAAGGCGTCGGCCTGCACCTCAAGGGTGGCGGTGCCGTACTCCAGGTCGTAGGTGCGGCTGACCGTCTCCCCCGGCAGCTTGCCCTGTTTGCGGATGGGCACGACACCCACCCCCGTGCGGTAGGCGACCGGGGCCGCCAGCAGGAAGCCGCGTGCCTCGATGGCCGCCACGACGGTGGGGCCGTAACCGCCCGCGGTCGTGGCCAGCTCGTTGATGACCACCGTGAAGGCGGCCGGCGTCCCCAGCAACGGCGTGATGTCCTTGAAGACCACCCCGGGCTGGGGGAAGTCCGCGACATCCCGGATGTGGGCCCGCAGCACGTCCGCGGCTGTGGCACCGCCAGCGGCCAGGCCGCTGGTGCCGCCGGCCGGTCCGATGGTCGTTTCGACTGGTTCGATGGTCGTCACCGCCGTTTTTTACCGCTGGGACGGCCTTTGCGGCCAGAACGCCGGGCCGGTGTCGGGCGCCGGCCCGCGCCGGGCCGCGGCGGCCGGACGCCGGCGACGGCCGGTTCACGGTCGCTGGCCGGCTCACCACGTCCACGATCGTCCGTGTCCGAGGGGGTGGTAACGGAATCGGGAAATCCGCTTCCCGGCCCCTGGCCGGCCGCCGCGGCCCCGCTGTCGGATGCGCGACCACCGACGGCGACCGCCGCCGCGGCCCTCGGCTGCCTGGCGGACTCCCGGGCGGCCGCCGCCCGCGCCCGGGCCACCCGCTGGTCGAGCGCCCTGACCGCCGGCTCGTTCTTCTTCAGGTCGACCAGCAGCGGGGTGGCGACGAACAGCGACGAGTAGGCGCCCGAAGCGATACCCACGAACTGGGCCAGGGCGAGATCCTCCAGGGTGCCGGCGCCAAGCAGGCCGGCACCGACGAACAGCAGCGAGGCGACCGGCACGAGCGCGATGAACGAGGTGTTGAGCGAACGCATCAGGGTCTCGTTCAACGCGTCGTTGGTGGCCTCCGCGTAGGTGCGCCGGCTGGCCGTGCTCATGCCGGCGGTGTTCTCCCGGACCCGGTCGAAGACGACGACCGTGTCGTAGAGGGAGAACCCGAGAATGGCCAGCAGTGCGATGACCGTGGACGGGGTGACCTGGAAACCGACCAGCGAGTAGACACCCATCGTGACGGCAAGGTCATGGACGAGTGCGGCCATGGCGGCGGCGGCCATCTTCCACTCGAACCGGACCGACAGGTAGACCATCACCAGCACCAGGAAGACCGCGAGCCCCTGCAGCGCCTTGCTGGTGATGGTCGACCCCCACGACGCGCCCACCGTCGAGATGTCGATGTCGGTCGGGGCGACCTCGAAACGCTTCTCGATGGCGCTCTGCAGCGCGCTGGCCTGCTCGGTGGAGAGGGTCGGGGTCTGCACCCGCAGCTGGTGGGAGGTGTCGAGCTCCTGGATGACCGAGTCCGCCGGGTCGACGCCGGCCGAGGAGAGGGTCTCCTCGGCCACGGTGACCGGCCTGCCCCCGGACGGGAACTGGAACAGCGCGCCGCCCTTGAAGTCGATGCCCAGGGAGAAGCCCCGGATCAGCATGCTGGCGACACAGACGACCAACAGGACCGCGGAGAAGGCGTACCAGATCCGGCGCCGGCCTACGAAGTCGACATGGGACTGGTTGCGGTAGAGCCGGCTGGCCCAGGACATCGCCTACTCCCCCTGCGCCGTGCCGGACGGGCCCGGCCGTGACGGCCGCGGACCGCGTGCCGAACGAAGATCGTGTGATCCCTGCTCCGGGTCACCGGCGGCGTCCGCCCCCGCCGCCGGGCCCCTGCCGGCGACGGCCTGGGCCGGGGCGGCCCGCTCCCGCCTGGCCAGCCGGGCCGGCGCGAGGGCGGCCGCCTCGCCCGGCTGGCCGCGGACCGCCGCGACCGTGAGGCCGGAGAAGCGGCTGGTGGCGAAGAACGGCCTGCGCACGAGCAGGGTGACCACCGGCTTGGTGAAGATGAACATGATCAGAACGTCTATCAGGGTGGACAGCCCGAGAGTGAAGGCGAACCCCCGGACGGAGCCGACCGACAGGACGTAGAGCACCGCGGCGGCGAGGAAGGAGACCGTGTCCGCGGAGAGCATGGTCCGCCGGGCCGACGGCCAGGCCCGCTCGGTCGCCACCCGCACGGTGCGGTTCTCGCGGACCTCGTCCTTGACGCGTTCGAAGTAGACGACGAACGAGTCCGCGGTGACACCGATGGACACGATCAGGCCGGCGATCCCGGCCAGCGTGAGGGTGAACCCGATCCACTCGCCGAGGAGCACGACCGAGGCGTAGACCAGCGCCCCGCTCACCGCCAGCGAGCTGAGCACGACTATTCCAAGGGCCCGGTAGTACGCGAACGAGTAGAACGTCACCAGCGCGAGACCGATGGCGCCGGCGAGCAGGCCGGCGTTGAGCGAGTCCTGCCCCAGGGTCGGGGAGATCGACTCGGCGCTGGACTGCTCGAAGGACAGCGGCAGTGCGCCGTAGCGCAGCACGTTGGCGAGATCCTGGGCGCTGGACTGGGTGAACGAGCCCGAGATCTGCGCGTCACCGGCGATCCGGTCGTTGGTGCTCGGGGCCGACTGCACCACCCCGTCCAGCACGATCGCCACCTGCTTGCCGAGAGTCCGCTCGGTCAGTTTGGTGAACGCCGTCTGCCCGCTGCCGGTGAAGCTGACGTTGACGACCCACTCGCCGGTGCTCACCGAGGTGGTGCCGCCGGAGCTGGCGAGCCCGGCCGTTGCCGACTTGACGTCGGTGCCGATCACCGTGGCGGGCATCAGCAGGTACTTGACGGCGCCGGAACGGTCACAGGAGGCCACCCAGTCCGTCGGCCGGTCGGTGGCGGCCGCCCGGCTGCGCACGTCCGACGGGGCGCAGGTCAGGCTTTCGAACCGGGCAACGACGTCGGCCGGTGGCGTGTCGGCGGCGGGCTGTGCTCTCTGCCCCGGGGCCGCCGGTACCGCGGCAGGGGGCACTCCGGGAGCTGGTGACGCCGAGGCGGCCGGTGCCGGCACGACCGAGCCGGCCGGGGCCGTCGGCGCGGCCTGGGCGAGCAGACCGGAGCCGACCACGTCCGGCCGGGTGGTGGTGGACGGGGACGGACCGGTGGTGGCGGCGGGCGGAGCTGACGCGGCGCCCGGTGCCCCGTGCGTGGCGCCGGGCACCGGAACCGTCGGGGTGGCTGTCGGAGCCGCTGAAGCGGCCGGCGGGGTGGCCGGCGCGGCCGGTATGGCGGCCCCGGAGGTGTAGACCTCGCGGAAGCGCAGCTCGGCGGTCTGCCCGACCAGTTGGACGACGTCGTTGCGGCCACGGCCGGGAACCGAGATCTCGATCTGGGTGTTGTTGCGTTTGACCTCGGCCTCGGCGACCCCGAGCCCGTTGACCCGCTCCCGGATGATGTCGACGGCCTTGTTGACCGCGCCACTGTCGACGCCCTTGCCGGGCTCGGTCGACCGGGGCGTGAGGATCACGCTCGTCCCGCCCTGGAGGTCCAGGCCCAGCTTCGGCGTCCACGTGGACGTCAGCGCCATGGAGCCGTAGAGCAGCACCACGATGCCGAAGAGGAGCCCGATCCGGGACCAGGCGGGGCTCAAGGCCTTACGCCGTCGCCCTGACCGTCGTGCCAACGGATATCCCTTCGTCACGCGCCGTCGCGCTCATGCCGCTTCCTGCCTGATTTCCTGCTGGACCTGCCCGGTGGACGGCCAGCCCGGCCACGACCGGCGGGACCGATGCGGACCGTCACGGCCGGGTGCCGACCGCGCCCAAGGTATCGGCCCAAGGTATCGGAACGACTGTCATGCCGGGGGCGTTCCGATACCACATCTGTAACGCCGATATCCACGTGTTCCTCGAAGCTGGCGCCGACCGGCCCCGGCGGGTGACCGGTGCTGGTCGGCGTGCCGTTCACCGCTCCGGCGTCGCTTCCCCGGGATCCTCGGACCTGCCGGCATCCGGCCGCCGGTGGCCGCCGGTCGTCTCTCCGCCGCCGGTCGTCTCTCCGCCGCCGGTCGTCTCTCC
>NZ_CEVIVC010000055.1:5155-17471 GCF_982290645.1 Protofrankia sp. CiP1_Cm_nod4 | reverse complement strand
GCCGCCGGTCGCGTCCGTTCTCTTGGTCGTGTCGACGGGCGCCCGGCCCGAACCGTGGTCACCAGCCGCCCCGGCGTCCTCGTCCCGGTGGCCGTCGCCCTCGTCGCCCTCGTCGCCGTCGTCGCCGTCGCCGTCGTCGTCGCCGTCGTGGTCATCATGATCGCCGTGGTGCGCCCCGTCCTCTCCCGCCGGGGAGACGACCCGGACGACCGCGGAGCGGGTGAACCGGCAGACCACGTCCGGCGCCACCTCCAACAACACGTCACCGTCTTCGACCTCGACCACCGTGGCGTACAGCCCCGCGGTGGTCACGACCAGCGCTCCCGGCTCGAGCGAGGTCAGGACCTGCTGCTGGGTCCGCTGACGGCGCCGCTGGCTGACGACGAAGAAAACGACGAGCGCCAGCAGCAGGACCAGGGGAAACAGCCCACCGAACCCACTGCCGCCGTTCTGGGCCGCATCCTGTGCGACCACGATCACCTGCACGTCCACGTCCTCCCATGTCGTGCGGCCGATGGTACGTACCGGCCGCGAGGCTCCCGACGCCAGGGGCCCCGTCGGGACCGCGTCCGGCCAACGCCACCAAAGGGTGGCGAAGGAACCGCGGCGCCGGGGAAACCGGCGGGCGTCCACCGCTCCCAGCCGTCACCGGCGACGGGGCCCAGCCGTCGTCGGCGAAGGGGCTCAACCGTCGCCGTCGGTGAGGGGGAGCGGAGCCTGGGAACGGCCCAGCAGGCCCTCGACCGGGTCGAGGCCAAGATGGGTGAAGGCGGCCGGGGTGGCGATGCGCCCCCGGGGGGTCCGGGCGAGCAGGCCGGCGCGGACCAGGAACGGCTCGGCCACCTCCTCGACCGTGTCCGGCTCCTCCCCCACCGCCACCGCCAGGGTCGCCAGGCCCACCGGGCCGCCGTTGAAGCGGCGTACCAGTGCCTCCAGCACCGCCCTGTCCAGCCTGTCCAGGCCGAGCGCGTCGACGTCGTAGACGCGCAGGGCGGCCTGGGCGACCTCACGGGTGACGACCCCGTCCGCCCGTACCTCGGCGTAGTCACGCACCCGTCGCAGCAGCCGGTTGGCGATCCGAGGGGTTCCGCGTGACCTGCCGGCGACCTCTGCCGCGCCGTCGTCGGTGAGGCGCACGCCGAGCAGCCCCGCCGAGCGGACCAGCACGTCGATCAGCTCGTCGGTGCCGTAGAAGTCCATGTGGGCGGTGAAGCCGAACCGGTCGCGCAGCGGCCCGGTGAGCAGGCCGGAGCGGGTGGTCGCGCCGACAAGGGTGAACGGGGCGATCTCCAGCGGGATCGCGGTGGCGCCGGGGCCCTTGCCCAGCACGACGTCGACCCGGAAGTCCTCCATCGCGGCGTAGAGCAGTTCCTCGGCGGGACGCGCGATGCGGTGGATCTCGTCGAGGAAGAGCACCTCGCCCGGGGCGAGCGCGGTGAGGATCGCGACCAGATCCCCGGCCCGTTCGACCGCCGGCCCGCTGGTCATCCGCAGCGGGACCGCCATCTCCCGGGCAATGATCATGGCCAGGCTGGTCTTGCCGAGCCCCGGCGGCCCGGACAGCAGGACGTGGTCGGGCGGACGCGCGCGGGCCCGCGCCCCCTCAAGCATGATCATTAGTTGTTCGCGGACCTTCTGCTGGCCGATGAACTCCGCCAGTGTCCCCGGCCGCAGGCCCGCCTCGAAGGCACGCTCCTGCGGCTCGGCCACCGGCGAGACCAGCCCCTCGACGTCCATCAGCCGCCCTTACCGGGGCCGCAGCGCGGCCAGCGCCCGACGCAGCAGCACACCCATGGGATCCGCCGCCTCGGCACGGCTGCCGCCCGCCCCGCCGGTGCCGGCGGTGGCGGCGGTGGCGGCGGTGGCGATGCTGCCGGCGGCGATAGCCTGCGGGCTACCGGGGACGTCACGGCCCGCCCGGCCGCCCGGCCCGGCACCACCGCGGCCGTTGCCGGCCGGCACCGTGGCCAGCGCATCGGCCGCGCTGGCGGCCAGGGGGTCGGCCAGCGCGGCGGCCAGCGCGTCGTCGGCCTCCCGCGCGGTGTAACCGAGCCCGAGCAGCGCAAGACGGACCTGCTCGGCGGCGGCGACACCCGTACCCGCGGCCGGCGTGGCACCGCCGCCGGTGCCCCCGCCCCCACCCACACCGTCATCTCCCGCGGACGGCATCGGCGTGGGCGGGCCGAGCCGGTCCTTGAGGTCGAGGACGATGCGCTGCGCGCCCTTGCGGCCGATGCCGGGCACCTTCGTCAGCGCCGCGAGATCCTCCGCCGCGACCGCACGGCGGACGCTGTCCGGGCTGTGGACGCCGAGCACGGCCTGGGCGAGCCGGGGGCCGACCCCGGAGGCGCTCTGCAGGGTCTCGAAGACGTCACGCTCGTTGGCGTCGACGAAGCCGTAGAGCGTCAGCTCGGTCTCCCGGACGACCAGGGTGGTGACCAGTCGTGCCTGCTGCCCGACCCGCAGCCCGGCCAGGGTCGTGGGGGTGCACTGGACGAGCAGCCCGACCCCGCCCACCTCGACGACGGCGGCGTCGGGCGACAGGGCGGCAACCGTCCCGGCCACGGACGCGATCATCTGCGGCTCCCGCTGGCGGCCGCGGAAGCCTGCCTGACTGCGGCCTGCATCCGGGCGAGCGCCGGCCCCCGCGACAGGTGGCACAGCGCAAGAGCCAGGGCGTCGGCGGCGTCGGCCGGCCGCGGCGGGTCGGACAGCCCCAGCAGGCGGCTGACCATGAAGGTGACCTGGGCCTTGTCCGCCCGGCCGCTCCCGCTCACCGCGGCCTTCACCTCGCTGGGGGTGTACAGCGCGACCGGCAGGCCACGGCGGGCCGCGCTGACGATCGCCACCGCCCCGGCCTGCGCGGTACCCATGACCGTCCGGACGTTGGCCTGGCTGAACACCCGCTCGACAGCGACCGCGTCGGGGCGGTGCCGGTCCATCCACTCACCGAAGCCGCGTTCGAGCGCCCACAGCCGGGCGGCGACGTCGTCGGCGGCGGGCGTGCGCAGCACACCGACCTCGACCAGCGACGCCCGCCGGCCCGGCCCGCCCTCGACAACCCCGAGACCGCAGCGGGTAAGCCCCGGATCGACCCCCAGCACCAGCACCGGCACCCTCCACGACCAGCTCGTCGACCGTCGTCCCGACCGTCCGCCGGGCATCGTGACCGCCGGACGGCCCGCAGCGGCCGGCTGCCAGCCCGGGACGACAACCCGGGGAGACAACCGTGATCACGCAGCCCTCGGCCCGCCAGCGGGCCGGGGAACCGGCCCTCCCGGCGGTTCGCCACGATTGTGGCATGCCTGAACGCCTGTTCGAGCGCAGCGACACGCCTACCCAGACGCCGACCCGACAAACACCCACCGCCGGCCGGGCAGCGGCCCGGCCATCACCCACCGCCGGCGGCCGGCGTCAACCGGCTGTCCGCAACGCCACCCGCGGCCATCGGCCCGGTGCGGATCAGCATATGGTGAGATGACCGGCGGTGCCCCGTGGAGATCGCCGACGCCCCGCCGGGCCAACGGGAAATCCTGCCGACAAGCACCGGGAGACGCCGGGAAACCGGGAAATGAGGTCCACGCATGGGCTCCGATCCCGCCGCCGGCACCGAGCCGGCCGTGCTGGCGCAGCCAGCCGTGCCGGCGCAGCCAGCCGGGCCGGCGGCCGGACACGGCGACGGGCGGGCGCCACGCGCGGATCCGCCGGGCCAGCCACGTCACGTCCGCCTCGACGCCGGTGACGTGGAACTGTCCGGGCTGCTGGCCGAGCCCGACGGCCAGCCGCGGGCTCTCGTCGTCGGCCTGCCCGGCGGGGGGATGCGCGCATCCTACTTCCACGGCCGGACGCACCCGGACCTGTCCCTGCTGGCCATCGGCACGGCCCTGGGATTCAGCGTGCTGGCGCTGGACCGCCCCGGCTACGGAGCGTCGGCGGGGCTCGGCCTGCCCCACCAGCGGCTGGCCGGGCAGACCGCCATCACCTGGCGGGCGCTGGAGGCGTTCACCGCGTCCCATGCCGTGGGGGCGGGCCTGTTCCTGATCGGCCACTCGTTCGGCACGATGCTGTCGGTGTCGCTCGCCGCGGACGAACGCGGCGAGCGTCTGCTCGGGCTCGACGTCTCCGGGGTGGGAGCCCGATACCGTGACGGCCTGTGGCCGTCGCGGATCGCCGCCGACAGCAGCGCCGCCGAGATCCACCGGGAGCATGCCCTCGCGGCCCGCAGGCTGTTCTGGGGGCCGGAGCACCTGTACCCGCCCGGCACGTTCGTCCTGGGGACGGTACCGACAGCCCCCGTGCCGGCCGGCGAGGCATCCGATGCCGCGAAGTGGCCGCGGTGGCTGCCTCTGCTGGGCCCGCGGGTGCGGGTGCCGGTCCGCTGGACGCTCGCCGACCACGAGGCCTGGTGGGATCTTGACGAGGCGATGGATGCCGAGCTGCGGGCCGCGTTCAGCGCCGCGCCGCACTTCGAGCTGGTCCGGCAGCGCGGCGCGGGCCACAACATCAGCCTGGGGTGGGCGGCCCGCTCCTACCACCTGCGGGCGCTGTCCTTCGCCGAGGAGTGCATCCGCGACCGGGACACGGACTGACCACGCCTACCCCCGCAACAACACACCCCCGTAACAACAAGTACCCCAGAGCGATACAATCCGTCACAACATACTCCATGACGGCACGTATTCCGGAACGGTCTATGCCCATACTGTGACGATATCGGCACGAACGGCGATGTCGGAGGTCTCGGAATCGCGGTGGCACCGGCGCCGCCGGGGAGCCGTTTAGGCCGAGACCAGCTCCATGATTTCATCGGAGATGTCGGCGTTGAACCAGACATTCTGGACGTCGTCGAGGTCCTCGAGTGCCTCGACGAGCTTGAGGACCTTGCGCGCCGCCTCCTCGTCCAGCGGCACGCTGACGCTGGGCAGCCAGGACAGGTCCGCCGAGGCCACCGTGAGCCCCGCGCCGGTGGCCCCGACGCGCACCGCGTTGAGGTCCGTGGCCTCCGAGACGACCTCGAAGGTGTCACCGAGGTCGTTGACCTCCTCCGCGCCGGCGTCGAGCACCGCGGCCAGGACGTCGTCCTCACCGAGGTCAGGGGTCTTCGTGACCAGGACGACGCCCTTGCGGTTGAACAGGTAGGACACCGACCCTGGATCGGCGACGCTGCCGCCGTTGCGGGTGATGGCCACCCGCACGTCCGAGGCGGCCCGGTTGCGGTTGTCGGTCAGGCACTCGACCAGCACGGCCACCCCGTTCGGCGCGTACGCCTCGTAGGTGATCTCCTCGTAGCTGGCCCCGCCGGCGAGCTCGCCCGATCCCCGCTTCACGGCGCGGTCGATGTTGTCGTTCGGTACCGACTGCGACTTCGCCTTGGCGATGGCGTCCGCGAGCGTCGGGTTCCCGGCCGGATCCCCGCCGCCGGTCTTGGCCGCCACCTCGACCGTCTTGATCAGCTTCGCGAACAGCTTGCCGCGGCGCGCGTCGATGACGGCCTTCTTGTGCTTGGTGGTCGCCCACTTGGAGTGACCGCTCATGCCGTGCCCCTCACCCTGTCCCTGCTCCTGCCTGCCATCTGTGCCCCGTACAGCTGTGCCCCGCGCCCCGTGCCCCTGTGGAGCCGTGCCCTGTGCGGCTAGGCCTCGTGCGCGGGTGTGCCCCGTGCGGCCCGTCTGCCCCGCGCGCCTTCCACCATGCCGACGAACAGTTCGTGTATCCGCCCGTCGCCGGTGAGCTCCGGATGGAACGCGGTCGCCAGCACGCCCGCCTGGCGGACGGCCACAATCCTGTCACCGACCCTACCGAGCACCTCGACCTCGTCCCCGATCTTCTCCACCCAGGGCGCCCGGATGAAGACCGCCCGGACCGGGCCGCCGGCGACACCGGCGATGTCGATCTCCGCCTCGAACGAGTCGACCTGGCGGCCGAAGGCGTTGCGCCGCACGACCACGTCCAGCCCGCCCAGCAGCGGCTGGCCGGGCCTGCCGTCCAGGACGTCCCCGGCCAGCAGGATCATGCCCGCGCACGACCCGAACACCGGCAGCCCGGCCGCGATCGCGTCCCGCAGCGGCTCCAGCAGCTCGAACACCCGCAGCAGCCGGCCGATCGTGGTGGACTCGCCGCCGGGCAGCACCAGCCCGTCCAGAGTGTCCAGATCGGACGGCCGGCGCACCTCGACGACCTGGACGCCGAGCGCGGCCAGCGCCCGGGAATGCTCGCGGACGTCGCCCTGCAGCGCCAGCACGCCCAGCCGCGCCGCGCCGCGTGCCGGCCTGACCTGTGCCGGCGCGGCCTCGCGCTCCGAGGCGGTCTGGGGCCAGTGCGCCTCGGGACAGCTCACCATCCGCGGTCGGCGAAGCGGTCCGCGGGCGCAAGATCGCTGACGTTGATGCCGACCATGGCCTCGCCGAGGCCGCGGGAGACCTTCGCGATGACGCCCGCGTGGGCGTACATGGTGGTGGCCTCGACGATCGCCCGGGCGCGCCGCGCCGGGTCACCGGACTTGAAGATGCCCGAGCCGACGAACACACCGTCCGCCCCCAGCTGCATCATCAGGGCGGCGTCCGCGGGCGTGGCGATGCCACCGGCGGTGAACAGCACGACCGGCAGCGCGCCGAGCCGCGCGACCTCGGCGACCAGCTCGTAGGGAGCGCGCAGCTCCTTGGC
This sequence comes from Protofrankia sp. CiP1_Cm_nod4, assembly GCF_982290645.1. Taxonomy (NCBI): domain Bacteria; kingdom Bacillati; phylum Actinomycetota; class Actinomycetes; order Frankiales; family Frankiaceae; genus Protofrankia; species Protofrankia sp. CiP1_Cm_nod4. Next base: position 10,808 of record NZ_CEVIVC010000055.1, on the reverse strand, counting down.
CGCGGCGAAGAGCTCGTCGGGCGGCAGCGCGGACAGCCGCGCGATCTCCGCCCGGATCGTGCGCATGTGCACGACCGCGTTGGAAACCTCGCCGGTGCCCGCCTCGCCCTTCGAGCGGATCATGGCCGCGCCCTCGCCGATCCGGCGCAGCGCCTCCCCCAGGTTGGTCGCGCCGCACACGAACGGGACGGTGAACCGCCACTTGTCGATGTGGTGGTGCGGGTCGGCCGGGGTGAGGACCTCGGACTCGTCGACGTAGTCGACCCCCAGCTCCTGGAGCACCTGGGCCTCGACGAAGTGGCCGATGCGCGCCTTGGCCATCACCGGGATCGACACCGCCTCGATGATCGATTCGATCATCTCCGGGTCGCTCATCCGGGCGACCCCGCCCTGGGCGCGGATGTCGGCGGGCACCCGTTCCAGGGCCATCACGGCGACGGCGCCGGCGTCCTCGGCGATCCGGGCCTGCTCGGCCGTGACCACATCCATGATCACGCCGCCCTTGAGCATCTCCGCCATGCCCCGCTTGACCCGGGCCGTGCCCAGGTGGGCGCCACCTCCCGCACCGGCCACGCTGCCCGCACCGGCTGGGACGGGCGGGCCGGGCAGCGTGGCCGTGGGCACGGATCCGTGGTCCGGTCCGTGGCCCCGCGAAGCGGGCTCGGCAGCGGTCAGGCCCTCGGACATGGCATGCCTCTCTGTACGCAGACGGGACCGGCGCAGGCATCGGTCCGCGGCGAACATCCCAACTGGGCCGGACGCCGACAAACCACGGCTTCCACGAGCGCAGCCACGTCGGACACGCGGCAGTCAGCCCGGACGGAAGACATCCCATCCTACGACCGGAAGGCCGTACCGGACGGGATGGCGATTACGATCGACAATAGCGAAGAATTTACGGTGCGAACCTGGACATATCGTTATCATATGTACTGCCGCCATGCCTGTCGCTGTCGCGCGCGGTCCTGTCATGCGCGGTCCTGTCATGCACAGCGCTGTCACGTGCGGTGTCATGCCTGCCGTCGCCGTCACGGCCGTCGGCGTCGGCGTGGCCGTTCCTGCCCCCGGTGTCACCACGCATCGGAAGCGCGTCGTCGATCTCGAAATAGGTGGGCAGCGGCCCGCGGCCGGACAGCCGCAGCGCCCGCACGACCCGTCTGGCCCGCAGCGCCCGCACGTCGCGTACGGCGTCGTTGTGCAGCTGACGGGCGAGCGCGACCCGGGCGGCGGCGACGTCCACCGCGTGCAGGGCGTCCGGCGCCCGGTCCGCCGTCGCCGTGACCGCCGGGGAGCGCAGGGCCCGGCTGAGGCTGTTCTCCGCCTCCTCGGTGTCGTTGCCCAGCGGGCCGCCCGCCGCGGGCCCCGCCTGCGCGGCCCGGGCCCGCTCCACCGCCTCGCCCAGCTCCGCCAGCTCGCACCGCCGGGACAGTTCCCCGGCCACCTCCACGCGCAGCGCCAGCTGGCTGATCAGGCCTGCCCGGGCGTCGTCCACCCGGACTGCCAGGCGGTCCAGCCGGCTGGCCAGCCAGGTCAGATAGGTGGCTACCGCCACCACAACCACGACCGTAACAACGACGAGAGTCACCTCGCGCAGCGTAGTGAACGTGGGGTAGGAGAGCGCCAGCGGGCATGAATCTCCTCACACCGCGGGCATGAATCTCCTCACACCGCATGGTGGAATCTCCTCACACCGCATGGCGGAGCGCCGGGCGCGACCGGCGCCAGGACACGTCAGACGCTGTTCGCCGCCAGCGACACCGGCCTGTCCCCGGCAACCATCTCGTAGACCCCGACGATCCGCTTCGCGATCACCGTCCAGTCGTAGGCGGCCACCACCGCCCGGCCCCGCTCGGCCAGCCGCCCGCGCCGTGCGGGATCGGCCAGCAGGTCGGCGAGGGTGTGGGCGAGGGCGGCCGCGTCGGCGACCGGGAACAGCCGGCCGGCCTGGCCGTCGTCCAGGACCCGGCGGAAGGCGTCGATGTCGCTGGCCACCACCGGAACGCCCGCGGCCATCGCCTCCAGCAGGACGATGCCGAAGCTCTCCTGCCCCGTGTTGGGCGCGCAGTAGACCTCCCCCGAGCGGAACACCCGGGGCTTGTCCGCGTCGGAGACGAGCCCGAGCAGGTGGACGCGGCCGCGCAGGGCCGGCTCGACCCGCTCGAGCACCGCCTCCCCGTCGCCGGGGCCGGCGACCAGCAGCCTGGCGTCGGCGCGGCGCTCCACCAGCGTCGGCAGGGCCGCGAGCAGCACGTCCAGGCCCTTGCGCGGCTCGTCGATGCGTCCGAGGAAGACGACCGTGGAGCCGTTCGAGACCGGTTCGGGCAGCGGGGCCGCCCGTGCGAAGGTGGGCACCGACACGCCGTTGGGGATGAGGATCGCGTCCACGCCGAGATGCTCGACGATCGTGCGGCGGGCCGCCTCGGACACCGCGATGCGGGCCCGGACCTTCTCCATGGACGGCTGCAGCGCCCCGTGCGCGGCCGTGAGGATCTTCGAGCGCGGGTTGGACGTGTGGAACGTGGCGACGATCGGGCCGTCGGCGAGCATGCAGGCGAGCAGGCTGACGCTCGGCGCCGTCGGTTCGTGCACGTGCAGGACGTCGAAGTCGTGCTCGCGCAGCCACCGGCGTACCCGCGCCGCGGACACCGGCCCCATCAGCAGCCGGGCGACCGAGCCGTTGTAGGGCACCGGCACGGCGTGGCCGGCGTCCACCCCGTACGGCGGAAGCGCGCTGTCGCCGCCCACCGGTGTGATCACCGATACCTCGTGCCCGAGGGCGACCAGGGCCTCTGCGAGATCACGCACGTGGACCTGGACCCCGCCGGGAACGTCCCAGGTGTAGGGGCAGGCAAGGCCGATCTTCATGTTCTCGGCCCCGGCCCTGGCTCGGGCTCCGACCGCGGCGCTGGCTCCGACCGCGGCTGCGGTAGCTCCGGCTCCGTCGGTGCCGCAGCCTCCGTCGCTGTCTGCGTCGGTGTCTGCGTCGGTGTCTGCGTCGGTGTCTGCGGTGGTGTCTGCGGTGGCGTGGCCGGTGGCTCGTCCCGCCAGATGCGCTGGAGCATGTGCCAGTCCGCGGGATGGGCGGCGATGCCCTCGGCGAACGCGTCGGCCAGCGCCTGGGTCATCCGCGCCACGTCGGTGTGCGGCACCGCCGGGTGGATGCGCACCCCCCAGCCGTCCCGGTCGAACCAGAGCGTGGCCGGCAGCAGGGTCGCGCCGGTCCGTAACGCCAGGGCGGCCGGCCCCGGCGGCATGGTGGCCGTCGCGCCGAAGAACACCACCGGCACGCCGTCCGCGGAGATGTCGCGGTCGGCCAGCAGGCAGATCGTGCCACCCGCGCCGAGGCGGTCGGCCAGCAGGCCGAAGGGGGGCCGCTCACCCCCGGTCAGCGGGATGACCTCCATGCCGAGCGCCGAACGGAACCGGACGAACCGGTCGAACAGCGACGCCGGCCGGAGGCGTTCGGCCACGGTCGTGAACGGCTCACCGGTGGCGGCCAGCCAGGCGCCGGCATGCTCCCAGTTGCCCATGTGCGGTAACGCGATGACGGTCCCGCGGCCGCTGGCGATGGCGTCGCGCAGACGTGGCTCGTCCAGCATGCGCATTCCCCCGATGATCCGCTCGCGGGAGATGTCCTGGAGGCGGAAGACCTCCAGCCAGTAACGCGCGTAGGAACGCATGGCCGCCCGGGTGAGCCGGTCGAGATCGGTGCCGGGCGGGGCGACACGGGCCAGGTTGGCGCGCAGCCGGCGCGCGCCGCGGCCACCCCGCCGGACGGCGACGTCGGCCACCACCGTGAACGCCACAGCCGCCACCCGCTCGGGCAGCAGCCGGACCACCCGCCAGCCCGCCGCGTACGCCAGACCGGTCATCCGCGCGCGGGACACCCAGGGCTCGGCTCCCAACCACGTCACCAGCCAAATCCTGGTCATTCGCGCGCGGGACACCCGGTACGCGCCGTCAGCGGGCCCGCGGGCCGGCGGTGGGCCCGGCCGGTGTGGCGTCGGCGCCGGTGGCCGCGGGCACGGCGGCGGTGCCGGCCGCCCCGGCCCCCCGCAGATACTGCCGACGCACATGAACAACACGTTGCGTCACCGTCAGGACGGTGGCGCCGGCAAGGAACCACAGCGCGGCCGGCAGCAGGTACGGCACGCCCAGGCCGTAGAGACCGGCCGCGACCAGGACGATCAGCAGGCGCTCGCCGCGTTCGGCGAACCCTACGTCACACCGCAGCCCGAGGCCCTCGGCCCGCGCCTTGACGTAGGAGGTGATCGAGCCGGCCACCAGGCTGATCAGGGCGGCCACGCACAGTGGCAACGAGTCGCCGTCACCGGCGTACCACAGGATCAGCGAGCCGAAGATCGCGCCGTCCCCGACCCGGTCGGAGGCCGAGTCCAGGAACGCGCCCCACGGCGAGGAGATCCCACGGGCCCGGGCGATCAGGCCGTCGAGCAGGTCGGAGAAGACGAACAGTGTGATCACGAGGGTGCCGACGAAGAAGACCCCGCGGGTGAAGAAGCCCAGAGCGGCACCACTGACACCGATGGTGCCGACGATCGTCACCGCGTCCGGCGACACCGACGACCGGGCCAGCCGCTCACCCAGGGGATCGAGCACCCGTTGAATCTGCGGCCGCGCCTTGCTAGCGAGCATGTACGTCCCGTCGTGTACGTCCGGTGCTGTCCCTCACAGTACCGCTGTGACCATCGGCAACCAGTTCCTTGCCGGACCGACATGGGTTGTTCACATGCCGGCGGAGGGGGAACCTGTTCTCACGAGTTTTTCACAGCCGCTCACCGCTGACCGTCGGCACAACAACCGTCAACGTGACAACCGTCAACGTGACAACCGTCGACACCACAACCAGTGACGGGGCAGGTGTCGACACGACAACCGTCGGCACCACACGTCGACCCGACAACAGCCGGACCGTTTCCTTACACCTCCACATTCCTTCACCCACGCAACCAACCCTCCACCCACACAACCAACCACCCATACAACTCTTCACCAACACAACCATCACCACTGACACAACCACTCATGACGACACGATCACGCGACCCGCCGCCGGCCGCCCGGAGCGGGTCGGCCCGTCGCGCTCGTCCAGTCACCCAGGCGGGGTCCACTGGTCCAGCCCTCCCAGCCGCCCAGTGGCCGTCACCAGGGCCACCGGGTGGCCGTGTCACACCGGGGAGGCGCAGGTGAAAACAACCGTATGCAATGATCGTCCCGACCTCGAGCAGCTGGCTGACGTACGCAACGTCATTCTTGTCGGCCACACCGGCGCGGGTAAGACGACTCTTGCCGAGAGCCTGCTGGCCGCGGCCGACGAGGGCGAGGCGGCGCAGAGCCGTCCCGTCCCGCCGCGGCATACCGATCACGACGATGCCGAGCACCGCCAGCGCACGATCAGCCTGGCCGTCCTGTCCACCACCCACCGGGGCATGCGGATCAACCTGCTCGACACCCCCGGGCTCGCCGACTTCATCGGCGACCTGCGCGCCGGGCTGCGCGGCGGGGACGCGGCCCTGTTCGTGGTCAGCGCACTCGACGGCGTCGACGGCTTCACCCAGCTGCTGTGGGACGAGTGCGCCGCCGCCGGCACACCCCGGGCCATTGTGATCACAAAGCTGGAGCACCCCCGGGCCGA
>NZ_CEVIVC010000055.1:1725-5120 GCF_982290645.1 Protofrankia sp. CiP1_Cm_nod4 | reverse complement strand
TTCGGCCCGGGCGTGCTGCCGCTGCACCTGCCGGTGCGCCTGCCGGCGGCGAACGGGGCCGCGCCGGGACACGGCGGCTACGGCGGCTACCGGCTGGTCGACCTGCTCTCCGCGGACGGCACCGGGAACAGCGCCGCCCAGGCAGCGGTGGCCGCCGCCCGTGGCGCCCTGATCGAGGGGATCATCGCCGAGAGCGAGGACGAGTCCCTGCTCGAGCAGTACCTCGCCGGGGAGCGGCTGGCACCGGGCCTGCTGCTCGGCGACCTGGAGACCGCGGTCGCCCGCGGCCGCTTCCACCCCGTCCTGCCCGTGGCCGGCCCGGCCGGTGCCGCCGGCGGCGGGAGCGGTGACATGCTGGGCGCCACCGAGCTGCTGGACCTGTTCACCCGGGCGTTCCCCTCCCCCGCCGAGCACCGCCTGCCGGTGAGCACCCGGCTCGACGGGTCGTCGGGCCCACCGCTGTCGGCCGACCCCGACGGCCCGCTGGCCGCCGAGGTCATCAGGACCACGACCGACCCCTATGTCGGGCGCATCTCGCTGGTCAGGGTGTTCTCCGGGACGCTGCGCGCGGACATGGCCGTGCACGTCTGCGGGCACGGCCGGGCCGAACGCGGCCATCCCGACCATGACGACGACGGGCGGATCGTGGGGATCTCCCGGCCGGCCGGGAGATCCGGACAGCAGCCGGCGCGGGCCGTCCGGGCCGGCGGTCTGTGTGTCGTGGCGAAACTGGCCACCGCGGAGACCGGCGACACCCTGTCCAGCCCGGACGACCCCATCCTGCTGCAGACGTGGTCGATGCCGCGGCCGCAGCTGCCCGTGGCGATCCGCTCGCGGACGAAGAGCGCGGAGGACAAGCTGTCGACCGCGCTGGCCCGCCTCGCCGCGGAGGACCCGAGCCTGACGGTGGAGTACGGCACCGAGACCGGCCAGCTCGTGCTGTGGTGCATGGGCGAGGCGCACAGCGACGTCGTCGTCGAGCGGCTGCGGGCCCGCTACGGCGTGGACGTCGACCGGGTGCCGCCGCGGGTCCCGCTGCGGGAGACGCTGCGCGGGCCGGCGCGGGGCACCGGCCGGCACGTCAAACAGTCCGGCGGCCACGGCCAGTACGCGATCTGCCACGTCGCGGTGGAGCCGCTGCCGGCCGGCAGCGGCCGGGAGTTCGTCGACGAGGTGGTCGGCGGCGCGGTCCCCCGGCAGTTCATCCCCTCGGTGGAGAAGGGCGTGCTGCGCCAGCTCGACCTCGGGGTGGCGGCCGGATATCCGCTCGTCGACATCCGGGTACGGCTGGTCGACGGCAAGGCCCATTCGGTGGACTCCTCCGACATCGCCTTCCAGGCCGCCGGGGCGCTGGCGGTGAAGAACGCCGCCCGGGCCGCCGGGATCGTCCTGCTCGAGCCAGTGCTCGCTGTCTGCGTGCTCGCCCCCGACGAGCACATCGGCCCGGTGACCAGCGACCTCGCGGCACGGCGCGGCCGGGTCGTCGGCATCGAGCCGGTCGGCGCCGGGCAGGCCGGCGGGCAGGCCGGCGGGCAGGCAGCGCACGGGAGTGGTGCGGGCCGGACCCTGGTGCGGGCCGAGGTGCCCGAGAAGGAGATGCTGCGGTACGCGGTGGACATCCGTTCGCTGACCCAGGGCACCGGCACGTTCACCCGTGACCATCTGCGTTACGAAGCGGTCCCCGAGCACATCGCCGCCGAACATCTCGGCGACAGGCCCGGCGAAACCGGATAGCACCGGTTTCGCCGGGCCCGAGCCCGCGGTGGGCCCGGATCAGTACCGGTCCGGGCCCACCCCGCCGTGCCGTCCCCCGACCGCCTCCTGGCGGGCACGGGAAACCCGTTGGCGGGTACGGGAACCGGTCCCGGCCCCGACAGCCGCCGGGACGCGGCATCAGTGAACGCGGCCCTGAGAAACACGGGGGAACGCGAGGAAAACAGCGCCGAAAAACATCACCGGAGACAGCCGTGCGCGGCGCACGGGGGAACCGTGCCGGCCTGCCGGCGGGGACCGGCGCCTATTCGGTTTCCTTCCACGCGGCGGCGGTGATCTCGCGGGTCTGGCCCAGCAGCGCGGGCAGGACTTTCGTGCCGCCCACGACCGGCATGAAGTTGGTGTCACCGCCCCAGCGCGGCACGACGTGCTGGTGGACGTGCTCGGCGATACCGGCGCCCGCGACAACGCCGAGATTCATCCCGATGTTGAAGCCGTGCGCGCCACTCGCCCGTCGCAGCGCCCGCAGCGCGTGCTGGGTGAACAGGGCCATTTCGGTGGTTTCGGCGTCCATCAGGGCGGCATAGTCCGGAATATGCCGGTACGGCACGATCATGAGATGCCCGGAATTGTACGGGTAAAGGTTGAGAACGGCGTACACGGTCTCGCCTCGGGCGACGACCAGCCCGTCCTCGTCCGACAGGGACGGGATCTCACAGAACGGGCACTGCTGGCCGGCGGGCCGCTCCCCCTTGACATACGCCATCCGGTGCGGTGTGTAGAGGCGGCGGAACGCGTCCGGGCTGCCGACGCCGTCCTGCGCCTCCAGCGAGACACCCTCCGGTGCGCTCGGGGTCACGTCCACGAACTGCCCGTTCCCGCGCCGCCCACGGGCAGCGCGATGCTCGCGGGCGGCATGCTCACGGGTGGCCTCGCAGACGGCGCGGTCACGGACCTGGGACCACCCTGGTGGTGTGTCACTGGCGGGGCCTCCCGATGTGTCCGGAAGCTGGCTGGGCACGCGCGCCGGCTGGACGGGGCTGGAGACGGCGCTTCCGCCAGCCGCGCCACGGCCCGCGCATTGATGTACACATCTACCTACTCCGCCCCGGGCGCCGCGTCAAAACACCGCTACGCCCCAGGATGCCCGGTTGGGCGCCGCGCCACCAGCCACGAGATGCGCACAGAAGCCGACCACAGGTCACCACGCCTCGGCCGGCCGCCCGCGACCCCACGCCGCGATCGATGAACTTCTTGTCAACCACAGGAGAGGTTGACGACGTGGGGGGGTCGCCGTCAACCTCTCTCCGGTAGCGTAAGCCGTTTCAAACCATGGCGCCCGCACTATGACCAGAATCATTCAGCGTGTCGCCACCAGGACGCACCGTCACTTCTGCTCGCGCAACGTACCCGTTGCCGGCCCTGGAACCACAGCAGGGTGGATAGGAGTTGTCCCCACAGTGACCGGGGGCCCCGGGCCCGGTCCCGGTAAGCCGACCGGACCGGCTGCCGGAGGAGCCCCGGCCACGAAAGGCACATGATCGCGTCACCTTCGGCCCGCCGGGCACGCGCCGCCCCGCGTCCCGGCGCCGGATGCGTACCGCGGCCTGGGCCTGACGGACGCCGTGCCCCGACCCGCCGAACCGGGAGTAGACGATGACATCATCCCAGGCCAGAGCCGT
>NZ_CEVIVC010000055.1:0-1470 GCF_982290645.1 Protofrankia sp. CiP1_Cm_nod4 | reverse complement strand
GCCGACGGCCCGGCCGGGGACGCGGGCGACGTCGGGAGCTCGAGCGAAGTCGGGAACGCCCCCGCGGCGCAGGCCGCTGACCCGCCCGGCGGCCCGGTGGGCGGCCCGGCCGGCAGGCCCGGCCCGCCTCCACCGGGCCCGAGCGGGCAGTCGCTGCGCACCGCGTACGCGTTCCTGACCAACCCGCTCGACCTGCTCACCAGGCTGCGCCACGAGTACGGCCCGATCGTGCGCGGGCCCCTGGGCCGCGGCACCGTCTACCTGGTCAACGACCCGGCCGCGGTGCAGGAGATCCTGGTGAACTCCCAGCGGGTCTTCGCCAAGGGCTTCCGCAGAAAACGAATGCCGATCGACGAGGGAGTCCAGCCGCTGGCGCTGCTGCTGGGTTCCGGCCTGCTCACCAGCAGCGGCGAGCTGCACCGGGCCCGCCGACGGCTCATCCAGCCGCTGTTCCACCGCCAGCGGATCGCCACGTACGGCGAGACGTTCGCCAGGCTGGCCGAGGAGACCGCTTCCGGATGGTCCGACGGGCAACAGCTGGACCTCCATGAGGAGATGACCGAGCTGACCCTCGGAATCGTCACCAGAACCGTTTTCGACCTGCCCCTGGACAGCGACCTCGTGCTGACGGTGCGGCGGGCGATCGCGGCGAACATGGGCGTGTCACGTCGAGCGGCCATCCCCGGTAGCCGGTATCTGGAGAAAGTACCGCTGCCCACGACGCTGCGGGCCCGTAGCTCCCGGGCCGACCTCGACCGGCTGATCCGGGAGATGATCGCCGACCGTCGACGTGCGGGGGCCGACGGCAACGACCTGCTGTCCCTGCTGCTGACGGCCCGCGACGCCGAAACCGGCGCGCCCCTGGATGACGACGCCGTGCGCGACGAAGTCCTGACGATCCTGCTCGCCGGCCACGAGACCACCGCGAACGCGCTCAGTTGGGCCTTCCATCTGCTCGGCAACGCCCCGCGGGTACGCGAGGCGTTGCACGCCGAACTCGACGAGGTTCTCGGTGACCGGCTGCCCACCCTGGACGACCTGCCCCGCCTCCCCTACACGCGGGCGGTGTTCACCGAGTCGATCCGGCTGTACCCACCGGTCTGGATCATGTTCCGCCGGACGCTGGCGGACCACTCCCTCGGCGGCTACGACATCCCCGCGGGCTCGACGGTGCTGGTCAGCCAGTGGGTCATGCACCGTGACCCCGAGTACTGGCCCGACCCCGACGGTTTCGTGCCTCAGCGCTGGCTGGAACCGTCCCCGGAACCGTCCGCGACAGCCTCCTGCGCGACAGGGCCGGTCGACGGGCCACGCTCGACAGCCACCCGTCCGAAGTACGCGTTCTTCCCGTTCGGCGGCGGTAACCGTCAGTGCATCGGCAACACGTTCGCCGAACTCGAGGCCGCGATCGTCCTGGCCACCATCTGCCGCCGTTGGCACCTGGAGCCGGCCCCCGGACGCCCCGTGACC
>NZ_CEVIVC010000054.1:20987-32711 GCF_982290645.1 Protofrankia sp. CiP1_Cm_nod4 | reverse complement strand
GGTGAGACGCCCGGGCTACCTGGTGCGCACGCCCGCCCAGCGAGGCCTGTTCGCCTGGGCCACCGCGTCCCGGACGACGGCCCTCCCCCGGCCCACCGCCGGCCCGCGTCCGGTCCTGCTCGGCGCCCTCGCGGTGTCGGTGGTGGTGACCGGGATCACCGTCGGGACCCATCGGGCGGTCCCCGGTGAGCCGCTGTACGGGCTCAAGCTGCGCGTCGAGCACATCCAGCTCGACCTCACCAGCAGCCCGGTCGAAAAAGCCAAGATCCATCTTGATATCGCCCGCACCAGGCTCAACGAGATCAATTCGATCATGGATAACGGGCGGCTGCCGAAGAAGACCATCGAGGTACACGACCTGCTGACGGCCTGGCAGCAGGAAGCGTCCGCCGGCGGGAACGTCCTGGTCACCGAGGCCCGCAGGGGCAGCGAGGACGCGCTGCGAACCGTCCAGGACTTCACCGACGACCAGTCGCGGGACCTGCACGTCCTGCTCGACAACCTGCCGGACGGCCCCCTGCACGCCATGACCGCCGAGGCCCTCGACTACGTGCACGGCGTCCACAGCACCCTCAGCACCGGCGAGAACACCCCACCGGCGGCGGGCGCCCCCGGCCAGGCGGACGCCTCACACTCACCGCAACCGGTCCCGTTCGCCGTCCTGACCCCTCCCGTGGCCGCGAGCCCCGCCGCCCACCCCAGCGTCAGCCCCTCGGCGGCATCACCGCGGCCGGCCCGTTCCGCGGGCGCCGTCCACAGCCCGCAGGCACCGGCCACGCAGGCCTCCGAGCCCCAGGCCGTCCCGACCGACGCGCCCGCGCCCAGCGCGCCCGCGCCCAGCGCGCCGGAGAGCCCGCCGCCGGCCGATGCGGGCGGCCCCGTCCAACCGGTCGGCACCAGCACCGGCGGAGCCGCCTGATCCTGACGGGCGGGCCGGCCCCTGGCCGCCTGTCGGCCGGGGCGTTCCCGGCCGGGATCACCACCCTGGGGCCCTCGGCCGCGGCCCGGGAGGAAGACCGGCCCGCGGCCACCGCGCGGGATCACCCCGTGGGGACGTGGGATCACCCCGTCGGGATCAGTGCCTCTGCGAGCGGGCCACGTTGATCTGCTGCAGCATCTCCGCCACGAGGAAGGCGAGCTCCAGGGCCTGACCGGTGTTCAGCCGCGGGTCGCAGGCGGTCTCGTACCGGCCGGCCAGGTCCGCCTCACCGATACGCTCTCCCCCACCGAGGCACTCGGTGACGTTGTCCCCGGTCAGCTCGATGTGGATCCCCCCGGGATGGGTGCCGAGCTGCCGGTGGACCTCGAAGAAGCCGAGCACCTCGTCCAGGACGTCGTCGAAGTGCCGGGTCTTCACACCGTTGACGTCCCGGGTGTTGCCGTGCATCGGGTCGCACGACCACACCACCGGATGCCCGGCGGAGTTGACCTTCTCGACGATCGCGGGCAGGACGTCGCGGATACGGCCGGCGCCCATCCGGGTGATGAGTGTGAGCCGGCCGGGCACGTGGTCGGGGCTGAGCCGGTCGGCGAGGGCCAGTACCTCGTCGGGCGAGGCCTTCGGGCCCACCTTGCAGCCGAGCGGATTGCCGATCCGGGACATCAGGTCCACGTGGGCGCCGTCGAGGTCACGGGTCCGTTCGCCGATCCACAGCAGGTGCGCCGAAAGATCGTAGATCGAGCCGGTGGCGTCCTCCCTGCGGGTGAGCGCCCGTTCGTAGTCCAGCAGCAGCGCCTCGTGGCTGGTGAACAGCTCGACGCCGTGCAGTGTCGGCGTGCGCTCGAGATCGATACCACAGGCGGCCATGAACGACAGGGCCCGCTCGATGTCGGTCGCCATCACCTCGTAACGACGCCCGGCCGCCGAATCCCGCACGAACGCCTTGTTCCATTCGTGCACCTTGGACAGATCGGAGAACCCGCCGGTCGCGAAGGCACGGATGAGGTTCAGCGCGACCGCGCTGGCATGGTAGGCGTCCAGCATGCGGCCGGGGTCGGGCCGGCGGGCCCGCGCCGTGGCGGCGATGTCGTTGACCGCGTCACCGCGGTAGGACGGCAGGCCGGTGCCGGCCTCGATGTCGGCCGAGCGGGGCTTGGCGTACTGGCCGGCGATCCGGGCGACCTTGACCACCGGCACGCTCGCGCCATAGGTGAGCACGATCGCCATCTGCAGCAGCGTCTTCACCTTGTCGCGAATCTTGTTGGCGGTGTTCGCGGCGAAGGTCTCCGCGCAGTCTCCGCCCTGCAGCAGAAATGCCTCGCCCCGGGCGACCGCCGCGAGCCGTTCGGTCAGAATCCGCACCTCGGGTGCGACAACCAGCGGTGGCAGTGTCGCCAACCGGTCGCGGACGGCGGCCAGTTCCCCCTGGTCCGGCCAGTTCGGTTGCTGTTTGGCCGGCAGGGCCCGCCAGGCGTCGAGTTCCTCCACAGTGATACAGGGTACGGCCCGGGCACGGGCGCACGTCGCGCAATCCCCGGTGTCATACCGTCCCGCGCCACCCGCCCGTGCCACCCTGCGGCAGCCGGCCAGCCGCCGGCTTCACGGCCGCTTCCCGGCCGGCCGCCCGGGCCCCGCGCGGCCGTTTCAGCCGTTTTCCGGGCGTTTCGGCCGCTTCATCCTTCGCAGCTGTTTTCCGGCCCTTCGCGGCGGGCGTCTCAGCCGAAGAAGACCTCGGCCTCGGCGTAGAGCTCCTCCGGCACCAGCTTGAGCTCCCGGGTCGCCTCCGCCAGCGGCACCCGGTCGATCCGGGTACCGTGCAGCGCCACCATCGTGCCCCAGGCGCCGTCGTGCGCGGCGTCGATGGCGTGCAGGCCGAAGCGGGTCGCCAGCCACCGGTCGAACGCCGTCGGGGTGCCGCCCCGCTGGACGTGGCCGAGCACGGTCGCGCGGGACTCCCGCCCCGTCCGCCCGCGGATCTCGGTCTCCAGCACGGCGGCGATCCCCTGCAGCCGGACGTGGCCGAAGGCGTCGAGCTCCCCCTCCTTGACGGTCAGCGAACCGGCCACCGGGACGGCGCCCTCCGCCACCACGATGATCGGCGCGTACTGGGAGGCGAAACGGTGCTCGACGAAGGCGCAGACCTTGTCGATGTCGAACGGCCGCTCCGGCAGCAGGATCACGTTGGCCCCGCCGGCCAGCCCGCTGTGCAGCGCTATCCACCCCGCGTGGCGTCCCATCACCTCGACGATGAGGACGCGGTGATGGCTCTCGGCGGTGGTGTGCAGCCGGTCGATGGCCTCCATCGCGATGTTGACAGCGGTGTCGAAGCCGAAGGTGTAGTCGGTGGCGGACAGGTCGTTGTCGATGGTCTTGGGCACGCCGACGACCGGGATGCCCTCGTCGTGCAGGCGGGCAGCCACCCCCAGGGTGTCCTCCCCGCCGATCGCGATCAGCGCGTCGACGCCGTGCGCGGCCAGGGTCCGCCGAATACGCGCGACACCGCCGTCCTCCTTGTAGGGATTTGTGCGACTGGATCCGAGAATAGTGCCACCACGCGGGAGAATTCCGCGTACCGCCTCCACCCCGAGCGGGACGGTAGCGTTCTCCAGCGGACCTCGCCAACCATCCCGGAAGCCCACGAAAGAATATCCGTAGACATCCGTGCCCTTGCGGACGACCGCCCGGATGACCGCATTCAGCCCGGGACAGTCCCCACCGCCTGTAAGTACCCCGATCCGCATTCCATGCACCTCCTGGCGGGCCGAAGAAAGCGCGATCTTCTTTTTCTCGCGCCCGGCTCCCCTGGCCACCCGATGGTCATCAACCGGTGACGAGCCGCTCCTGTCAGTTCGGAAGCGTAATCCCACGGAGAGGATCGAAGAAACACATCCGCCGCCCGTGGCGCGGGGAATTCGCCGGCCCGGCGGCCGTACTTCACGGAAGTTTCGCCACGATCCTCACCGCGCGGGGGCCGGGGCCGGGCAGGCCCGCAGCGGCGCCAGGACCCGCCAGCGGTCGAGGTTGTGCCGGGCGTCGGCGAGCGCGTCGTGGGCGTCGGACGGCGGGGGCGGCAGCGGTGGCCGGCCGACCTCCTCCCAGAGCTGGCGCAGGTCCCGGGTGAAACGGGGGAGGAACCGGGGCAGGTCGGTCATCGTGCCGAAGAGCTGGCAGAGCACCACGTGGTCGTAGGCGGCGTACCAGGCCCACAGCTCCGGCGGCCCGGCTGCGCCGAGGAAGGCGACGATGTCGGAACGGATGCGCGCCCGCGTCCGCCAGCTCGGGTCGGACGGCGGCGGGAGCTTGTCCAGGACGTTGCGCCGCACCCACGGCACGGCGAAGGCCGGGTCGAACTCGGTGGACACGGCGTAGTACTCCCGGCTGCCGTCCTCGCTGACAATCCCGATGCTCACCAGGTCCAGCCAGAGGTGGCCCCCCTCCGAGCGCTCGATGAACTCGGTGTCGTAGAGATAGCGGCTGGCCACCGCTCCAGTCTGCCCGCCGGCCGCCCGGGAGGACGCGCTCATTCGCCGCGGGGGGACGCCGGGCCGTGGCGGCGGTCACGACGCAGCCTCGACCACAGCCCGGCGAGGACGATCGCCATCCCGGCGGCGCCGGCCAGCGGCAGCGCCCACAGCAGCATGCCGTTGACCTCCTCGCCGGCGTCGCGCTCATCGGCCCGGCCCGCGACGGTGGTCTGATCCACGGCGGCCGGGCCGGAACTGCCGCCATCGGCGGCCCCCGCCGGGGCTGCGGCAGTACCCGGGGTGACGGCCGCCGCGCCGGCCGCCGGGCACGGGCCGCCGGGCGGCGGCGGGGCGACCGGCGGGGCGCCACCGGCGGGCGCGGGCTCCACCCGGACGTCCACCCGGGCCGCCCTGGCGTCGGCGAGCAGGCAGACCACACCCGCGCCGGGGGCCGAGACGACCGTGCCCCCCGACACCCGCACCAGGTAGCCGTCCGGGTAGGCCGCGGCCGGGACGCGGATCTCGGTCGTCACCCCGCGCCGGAAGGCGCTCCCCGTCGGCGACACCGGCAGGTAGGACAGTGCGAGCAGCCGCCCGGACGGGTTGTAGGCCAGGCTCACCGGAACACCCGCGACCGCGGCCGGATAGGGCCTGGCCAGCGCGGCCAGAAGCGGGCCGGTGGGCGGCAGGTCGAAGAACCAGCCGATCTGGGCGCTCTCGGCGGCCGACAGCAGCCGCTGCACAGCCGCCGGATCCCCACCCGCCCAGCCGACCAGCAGCGCCGCCTCGTCGTTGGTCGCCGTGCTCGCGGTCGGGTCGAACGGGGCCGGGCCGCTGCGCCAGAGCAGATGGTGGGCGTCCTCGGCCCGCACCGCACCGGACAGCAGCGGGGAGTTCGCCGACGCCGAGGCCGCCAGCTCGAAGCCGACCAGACCGGCGGTGTCACGGAAGCGGTTCGACAGCCGCCGCAGGCCCGCGGCGAACGCCTCGTCCCCGGCGCGGGCCGCGATGGCGGCCGGCACAATCTGGATCATGACGCGCAGGCCCTGCCCGGTGACGGTCGCGACGGACGCGGCAAGCCGCTCGAGCCCGTCACCGACAGCTGCGCCGGTGCCAGTGCCGGTGCCGGTGCCAGCAGGCGGCCGGGCCTGGCCGGCAGCGCCACCGGCCTGCCGGGCCGGCCCGGCGGTGTCACCGGCCTGGCCGCTGAACGTCCCGTCGGCCTCCATCCGCACGCCGAGGCGTGCCGCGGTGAAGCCGGCGGCGGCCCACTGCGCGACGGTGGCCTGCTCGAGGACGGCGCCGGGGGGCACCGTCACGCCGCGTACGAACAGCGCCCGGCCGTCGAGGTCGACGGCGAAGCGCCCCGCGCGCAGGACCGTGCCGGCGGGCGGCTCCGGCGCCGCCGGCCCCGCGGGCGCCGGGCGCGCGGCGCCGGGATCCGGTGCCGGCTGGGCCCGGGCCGCGGGTACGGCACCGGCCACCACCGGAATGGCGACCATGGCGACAACGGCCGCCACCGGAATGGCGGCCCTGGCGACAACGGCCGCCAGCCGAACGGCAGCTCCGGCGACAACGGCCGTCAGGGCGAGCCGTCGCGGGAGACGCCGCGTCCCCGCCGGCCGGGCTGCCCGCGGCCGGCGCCGACGTGAGGGATGGTCGGGCGCCGTGAGATCCGCCGATGCGTGCACATCGACCATCCTGCCGTGCCCGAATGGCCAACAGCCGGCCCGGGCCGGCGATCAGCCTGCCTGGCGGGTGTCAGTCTGGTCACCCAGGCCCGAGCGGCCGGTCTTGCGACCGGCCCGCCGGCGGGCCCGTGGGGCACGGGGTGCCGACGGCTCCGCCATGGCCTTCGCCGGCGGCCGGTCGACCGTACGGCCGGCGCCCTCCCGGCCGGGCTCCCCGCCGCAGGCGCCGGCCGCCTCGCCGGCCGCCTCGCCGTCCGCCTCGCCGTCCGCCTCGACCGTGGCGGCGAGCTCGCTCTTGACCCGCTGCGCGTACCTGTCGACGTACTCCTGGCCCGACAGCGCCATCAGCTCGTACATGATCTCGTCGGTCATGGACCGGAGCACGAACCGGTCGTCGACCATGCCCTCGTAACGGCTGAAATCGAGCGGCTGGCCGATGCGGATGCCGACCCGGCGGATCCTGGGCAGCAGCTTCCCCTGGGGCTGCACCTCGAACGTGCCGATCATCGCGACCGGGATGACCGGGACCTTCGACGCCAGCGCCATCCGGGCAACACCGATCTTGCCCCGGTACAGCCGGCCGTCCGGTGAGCGCGTGCCCTCCGGATAGATCCCCAGCAGTTTGCCGCCCTGGAGCACCTTCACGCCGCTGCGCAGCGCCCTGTCGCTGGCGGCACCACCGCTGCGGTCGATCGGGAGCTGGCCGGCGCTGGTGAAGAACAGCCGCTTCAGCCAGCCTTTGAATCCCGGGGCGGTGAAGTAGTCGCTCTTGGCCAGGAAGGTGACCCGGCGCGGCACGACCAACGGGAGGAACAGGTGGTCGGAGAAGGAGAGATGGTTACCGGCGAGGATTGCGGGGCCCCGTTCCGGGATGTTTTCCAGCCCCTCGACCCACGGCCGCCAGAACAGCCGCAGGATGGGAGTGAGAAATGCCTTGACGACCCAGTACAACACGTCAGCTCCCGGTGTGGTCGCCCACCAACATCGTCTCGACACGCATCGGCCCGACACGCCCGCACACGGTGGCCGGGACAACCCTATGGAACCGTGGTGGCCGCGTCCACCACGGGGACTGTCGCGGCCGGCCGCTCCCCGGGCGCCGCCGGCAGGCTCCCCCGCGGCGGCCCGGGAGCCGCGCGGACGCGGGACACGGCGAGGCCGGCTCCGGACACGACACCGCCGGACATGGCGTCACAGAACACGGCGTCACAGAACATGGCACCGCTGGACACGGCACCGCGGAGAGCATGGCCTCTGCCCGTCCGGCATGCGAGCATGCTGCGGAACCGGTCCGCGCGACGAAAACAGAACAATCCCCCGTCACCACGGAGTGCGGCCGATCGCGCGCGAGTAACGAGAGGGCGGACACCATGGCAGGCGTACCACGGCGTTCGGTCACACCAGGCACTTCGGTCACACCAGACACTTCGGTCGTACCGGGCACTTCGGTCGTACCGGGCGCGGAGCCGTTCGAGCACGATGGCGGCGACACCGGGGTACTGCTGATCCACGGATTCACGGGCACACCACAGAGCATGCGCCCCTGGGGCTCGTTCCTCGCGGAGGCGGGCCTGACGGTCTGTTGCCCGCTGCTGCCGGGCCACGGCACCCGCTGGCAGGAGATGAACGGCACGACCTGGCGCGACTGGTTCGGCGCGGCCGAGGATGCCTTCCTCCGCCTGCGGGAACGCTGCTCGGCCGTCTTCGTCATGGGGCTGTCCATGGGCGGCACCCTGACCCTGCGGCTGGCGGAGGTCCACGGCCCGGCGGTGGCCGGGGTGGTCACGGTCAACCCCAGCCTCGGCACCGACCGGAGGATCGCCGCGCTCGCCCCGGCGCTCTCGCGCGTGATCCCCTGCGTGGCCGGGGTGAGCAGCGACATCAAGGCCGCGGGCACGGCGGAGGTCGCCTACCGGTGCCTGCCCCTGCGGGCCTTCGTCTCCCTGCGCGAGCTGTGGACGGTGACGGTGGCGGACCTGGGGCGTGTCACCAGCCCGATCCTGACCTTCCGCAGCCGCGTCGACCACGTCGTCGAGGCCACCTCCGGACGGATCCTGCTGGCGGGCGCGACGTCGTCCACCGTCTCCGAGCGCATCCTGGAGAACAGCTACCACGTCGCGACTCTCGACAACGACAGACACACAATTTTCGAGGGAAGCCTTCAGTTCGTCGACACGCACACGGTTGTCTCGGGGTGATCGGGGTGAGTCGTGCCTGACCTGCCACCACCTGCCGGTGGCCCGCCGCCGGACGCGGGCGGAGCCGCCGGCGGCCCGGCGTGCGGACAGCCGCCGCAGGCCAGCCCGCCCGGCGCCGAAGCGAGTGGCGCCGGCGCGCCCGGCCCCACCGGCCACCGTGGGACACGCCGCGGCGATCCGCCGTCCGGAGACGGCAGGCCGAAGGAGCGGCCGAAGGAGCGGCCGAAGGAGGACGCAGCCATCGCCGGGCCACCGGCGGCGGGCAGCCCCGACGGGGACGGCGGCGGCGGTGCGCCCACGGCGCGGGACACGGGCCAGGAGACGGACCAGGACGCGGTCTTCGCCTCGCTCGTGGCCCGTTTCAACGCCGAGCCCGTGGAACGGACCTGGCCGTCCAGCGAGGACGTCACGACGCGCACGGAGCCTCCGGGCGTGGCCGTGCGCCCGGTCTGGCGCTTACCGCTCGACCCGGACCGGCAAAAAGATCATATTTTCCTTCCCGTGGACGACAGCGCGACCACCGGCCCGGCCGGTGAACGGCCGGACGTCGATCCGCCGGGCGTCCCGAATGATGCCGGCGGCTACGACGACCCTGATGACCCCTCCGGTGACCCGTCCAATGACCTGTCCGACCACTACGACCCACCGCCCCCACTGCCGGCACCCCGCATGAAACCCACTACCCGGTGGGCGTTGTGCTCTATTGCCGTCGGCGTCGCGATCCTGTTGGTCCCCACGATTGCCGGGATCGACCATGGCAGGCCCTACGACGTCGGAGGAGTCATGCTTGTGCTGGGCGGAGTCGCCACACTGGTGTTCCGAATGGCGGATCGGCCGCCCACCGACTCAGCGGACGGTGACGACGGTGCGGTCGTCTGATCCCGGTCCGCCGGCAGGCGGACCGGGCACCCGCGTCAGGGCACGGAAGGGGCGGCTGCGTGGAGTTCCACGAGAAGGTCGAGATACACGGTCACCTGATGGACACCGGCATTCTCGCCCGGGTACTCGACGACGTTCTCAGCTACGGGGGCGACTACGAGATCAGGAGCATCGATCTCGGCACGACCCATGACGACGAGTCGCACGCGACGATCGTCGTCGGGGCCGACTCGGCGGAGCAGCTGACCCGCATCCTCATGAGGATCAAGGCGTACGGCGTCAACAGCGTGGAGCCGGGCACGGTGCTGCTGCGGGCGGCCGACCGTGACGGGGTCTTCCCGCCCGACTTCTACTCGACCACCAACCTGGAAACCGTGGTCCGCCTCGGCGGCCAGTGGGTGCCGGTGGAACATCCCGAGATGGACTGCGGCCTCGTCGTCTGCGACGGGCGGGTGCGCACCGTCCCGGTCTCCGAGGTCCGGGCCGGCGACATGATCGTGTGCGGCGTGTCCGGGGTGAAGGCCGTGCTGCCGGTGACCGACCACTCGACCCGGCTGTACGGCACCTTCCAGGCCCTGTCGTCGCAGTCCGTCTCGTCGTCCACCACGCTGCTGGCGCCGCAGCGGCAGGCCGTGCTGGTCCGCGCGATCGCCCGCCAGATCCGTGAGCTCAAGGCGGAGGGCTTCGGGGTGCTGTGGGTGGCCGGGCCCGCCGTCGTGCAGTCCGGGGCCACCCCGGCCATGGTCGCGCTGATCGAGGCCGGCTACGTCGACGTGCTCTTCTCCGGCAACGCCTTCGCCGCCATCGACATCGAGGCGGCCCTGTACGGGGCGGCGTTCGGCAACGAGCCGAGCCGCGGCAAGGGGGCCGAGCGCGGGCACGAGCAGTACATCCGGGCGATCAACACGATCCGGCGCGCCGGATCCATCGTCGCCGCCGTCGACGACGGCATCCTGACCAGCGGGATCATGCATGCCATCGTCAAGGCGGGCAAGAAGTTCGTCCTGGTCGGCTCGGTGCGTGACGACGGCCCGCTGCCGGACGTCCACACCGACGTGCTGGCCGGCCAGCGGGCCATGCGCGACGCCCTGCGCGGGATCGGGCTCGCGCTCATGGTCGCCTCGATGCTGCACTCGGTGGCCACGGGCAACATCCTGCCGGCGTCCATCCCGGTGGCCTGTGTGGACATCGACCCCAGCAGCGTCAGCAGGATCGCCGACCGCGGGTTCTCCCAGGCGGTCGGCGTGGTCACGGACGCCGGGCTGTTCCTGGAGCAGCTGGCCCAGGAGCTGGTCGCCGACTACCGTCCGGACACCACTCGCTGACCCCGCTGGCCCCGCTGGCCCGGCCGGCCCGCTCGGCCACGGCCCGACCGGCACGGTCAGCCCGGTCAGCTACGGGCCAGGTCGGCGGCGCCGATGATGCCGCCCCGCGCGGCGAGCTGGGCGGTGACGATCCGCGCCTCGGGACGGTGCCGGCGGGCCGACAGGCTGTTGGCGAACTCCGCGCGGGCCGGGGCGAGAAGAAGATCACCAGCCTCCGCCACCCCGCCGCCGAGCACGAAGAGGCCGGGATCGAGGATCGAGGCCAGGCTGGCCATCGCCCGGCCCAGCCAGGTACCGACGTCCTCGAAGCACTTCACCGCGAGCGGATCGCCCTCCAGGGCCGCCTCGGTGACCGACGGGCCGCGAAGAACGCCCACCTCGCCGCCGGCGAGCTCCAGCAGGCGCCGGCCCGCCGCCGGCGAGGTCGTGACCAGCTCACGGGCCTTGGCCACCAGCGCGTTGCCGCTGCCGTACGCCTCCAGGCAGCCCCTGTTCCCGCACCCGCACAGACGGCCGCCGGCCACCAGCTGCATGTGCCCGATCTCCCCACCGAGCCCGAACCGCCCCCGGTACAGCCGGCCGTCGAGCACGATCCCGCCGCCGACGCCGGTCCCCACCGTCACGCACACCAGGTCCGGCTCGCCGCGGCCGGCACCGAAGCGGTACTCCCCCCAGGCCATCGCGTTCGCGTCGTTCTCCACGACGACCGGCAGGCCGGTGCGAGCACTGACCTCGTCCCGTAGCGGCTCGTCACGCCAGGCGAGGTTCGGCGCGAACAGCACCCGCGAGCGGTCACGGTCGATCAGGCCCGCCGCCCCGATGCCGACCGCCTGCACCGGCCGCGGCGCCACGGCCGCCCGCAGCTCGTCGACCACCTCGCCGATCAGATCGGCCACCGCCGCCGGCTGCTGGCTCGGCGTCGGCCGCCGCAGCGACGACAGGACCGTCCCGGACCCGTCGACGACGCCGGCGGCGACCTTCGTGCCACCGACGTCCACGCCGATCACCAGATCGGGGCGCGCGCTGTCCCTGTCCGACGACGTTGTGATGGTCACTCGACATCGATCCTCTGAACACGCGGCCCAGGCCCCGGCCGCTCGGTTGGCCATCCCCTCACAGCAGTGTCCTCGACGGGGCCGGTACCGGCCGTAGCGGCGCTGTCCGTGCCGGCGTCCGGACGGCCGGCGAGGACCGCCCGCACCGCCGCGGCCAGCGCGGTGGCCGCGG
>NZ_CEVIVC010000054.1:7382-20928 GCF_982290645.1 Protofrankia sp. CiP1_Cm_nod4 | reverse complement strand
CCCGCGGCCAGGGTGTTGACCACCCGGCAGAGCGGACACACCTGGCACATGGTCATCGCCGCGGCGTCCGGACGGGCGTTGTGATGGCCCTCCGGGCGCAGGCCGCAGTCGCAGCCGGCACCGCCGCCCGCGTCACCGGCCCCGCCGGGCGGTGCGGCGGCGCGGCGCCCGGATCCCGTCCAGCCGGGGCCGGCAGCCCCGGCATGACCGATATGATCGTTATTGCCGACGTGGGTGTCGTCACCAGGACGGCCGTTGTGACCGGTGTAGCCGGTATGGGTGGCATAGCCGCTGTGACCGGCGTGGCCGTCGGTGTGGCCGGTGTGGCCGGTGTGGCCGCCGGCGTGGCCGATGTGACCGCTGGCGTGTGTGGCGTTACCTTCAGTGTGGGTGGCGTGGCCGCCGGTGTGGGTGGCGTGGGCCTGGGCCGCCGGGTTCGTCAGCAGCAGGTCACGCACGGCCGCGGCGAGCAGGGCGGCCTCCTGGGCGAGCGGGCCCGGCGCTGGCATGGTCATGTACGGACCCACAGGTCCGGGTCCGGCACGAAGGAGACCACCAGCCGATCGTCGCGCAGCACCGCGCCGGTGACGTCGCACCGGCGCAGCGCGGATGGCAGGGTGAGCATCCGCCGCTGCGACCCGACCGAGACCATCAGCTCGTCCGCGCCGACGCGGGCGAGAGCGATCTCGGAACGCTCCACGAACGGCAGGGTGATCGAGATCGAGAAGCCGTTCCCGGCCCGCTCGACCCGCAGCGGGCCGATCCCGGCCCACCCGCCACCGCCGAGGACGGCGACCGGGTCGAGGGCCGAGTAGGTGCCCGCGGCAAAGGCCGCGAGCTCTTCCAGGCCGACCGGCTCACCGGCCCGGTAGGCCGCGCGCAGGACCGGGATCGGCGCGAAGGAGCGCTCGACGGCCGCTAACTGCTCACGGTGGGCGGCCGCCCAGCCGGCCCGCCAGGCATCTCCCCCGGTGGCGACGTGCACCCGGTTGGCCACCATGGCGTCCACCCCGAACCCGTACAGCGCCAGCGCGCCCACCGCGGCCCTGGTCCGGGAGGCCACGACGGTCTCGGGGGTCAGTACGAGCCGCACGCTGGAGCGCGACGGGTCGGACAGGACGTCACGGACCTCGTCCATGATCTGCTGAAGCCGCGCGGCGGCCCCGGCGAGCGGCCCGGCCACGGCGTCCGGCCAGGTGGGACGGCCCAGCCGCCACGGGCTGCCGCGCAGCAGGTGGGCGAGCCGGCCGTCGATCGGAACGACCCGGCGCAGGTACCACAGCAGTGTCTCCGGCAGGGTCAGCAGGCGCAGTAAGCGGGCGATCGGGCCGGCGTCGACCACGACGACGTCGTAGTCCCCGGACCTGATCTGGTCGAGCAGGTGCAGCAGGGCCAGCACCTCCCCGGCGCCGGGCAGCACCGTCAGTTCACCGGGCTCGATCGGGTCCGCTCCGGTGACCTCCCACAGCCGGCCCAGGGCGGCCTGTATCGTCCACCAGCGGTCCTCGAAGGCACGCTGGGTGTCCACACGCTGGGCGAACAGGCCGGCTTCGATCTCAACGGGGGCCGTGTCCAGCGGATGGTCGAGAACCGCCGCGAGGCCTCCCGCCGGGTCCGCGGACATCACCAGCGTCCGGTTACCACGCTGGGCGGCCAGCGTGGCCGTGGCCGCGGCGACCGTGGTCGTCCCGACGCCCCCTTTGCCCGCGAAGAGCACGCATCGCACGCGTGGTCAGCTCTCGAGGTGTTTCTTGAGATCCCTCAGCGCGGCGTCGACGACACCGCTTTGTACCTTGCGCCGGATCAGGCTCGGAATCTTGACCTTCAGCTCGACGGTGAGGTCGTAGGTGACCTCGGTCCGGCCGTCACCGAGGTCGCGCAGAACGTAGCTGCCGTTCTGCGCGACCAGGTTTTTCCCCTCGACGAGAGTCCAGCTCACCGAGTCGTCACCGCACCAGGTGTACTCGGTGACGAATTCCTCCTTCGCCACCACGGCGTTGACCAGGAAACGGGCCCGTCGAGGACGGCCGTCCGGGCCGGGCACGACGACCTCGGCCCGTTCCACCGGCCCTGACCAGGTCGAATATGCGCTTATATCAGCAATCGCCGCCATCACAGCCGCGGGCTTGGCATTGATCGTGGTACTGGCTCGGGCGTGCTCCGCCATTGGTGACACTGCCTCCACAACTCGCCCGGGCATACCCGACACTGCTGGCATCCCGGTTACATCCTGGCTACTGAGGCATCCAGGATCTCTCCACACGTCAGGATAATCATCCTGACCAGTCGACGAGGCTACCGGACCAGGCACGGACACGGCGGGCGCGTCCGTGGCTGGCGAGTCGTCCACAGGACATCCGCACGTCATCCGCGGGCCATCAGTAGACCGTCTGTGGAGCATCCGTGGAGCATCCGTGGAACACCGACAAATCGCCGGGAGACCGTCGACGGGCCGCCGACAGCACAGCCCGATACCCGGGCTACCAGCGCCTGCGGCCAGGCCGCCCACCACGCGAGCACCCACGGCGGGCCGCCTACCACTCGAGTACGAAAGGCGTTCCCCGGGCATTGAAATGTCCGACGTTGACGCAGCGCGTCGACCCGATGTCGAGCACATCACGATACGGCTGGTGAACATGTCCGAACAACACGTAGCGAGGCTTCACGTCGTGAATGGCCTCCAGCACCGCGACACTGCCCCGTTCGTAACGCCGGGCCACCGTGTCGTACACGAGCTCGGGCAGGTGCGGCGGGATGTGACAGCACAGGACGTCCACCGCCCCGACCGCCGCGACCTTCGCGGCATAGGTCTCGTCGTCGATCTCGTACGGGGTGCGCATGGGGGTGCGTAAACCTCCGCCGACGAAACCGAACCGCAGCCCGCCGATCTCGGTCGTCTCGCCGTCGAGCAGCGTGACGCCGTCCCGCAGATAGTCCAGGTAGAGATGTGGGAGATCGACGTTGCCATAGGTCAGGAAAGTCGGCGTGGGAAAGGCTGCGAACAACTGTTCGTACTGCCGGCGGATCGCCCGCTCGATGATCGCCTGGCGGTCGTCACCCAAGGTGGCCCACAACCCGTGGGACCATTCACGGGCTTCGTCGAAACGCTGCTCGGTCCGCAGCCGAATCATTTTCCCGACCGCCTCCGGGCCGAACAGGTCGCCCATGATCCCACGGCTGTGGTCCCGGTAGTCCACGTAGAGAAGAAGGTCCCCGAGACAGATGAGGGCGTCGGCCCCCTGCCCGGCGGCGGCAAGCGCGTCTGCGCGGCCATGAACATCACTGACCACATGGACCCTCATACCGGCCAAGCCTACGGTCACCCCGCCCGAAAAACCCGCCGTACGCAGCCCCCCGCCCGGCTCAACGGGATACCGGCCGTCCCGGGGAATCGGCGGATGGTGCCCGTGGCACGGCGGGCCCCGCGGGTTCCGCCGGTTTCACGGGGTGTATGACCGGTGCCGCGGATTCCACGAGTTCCACGGTAGGCACCGCGGCTCTCGTGGCGTCCGTGGGCTGCCCGGCGAGTTCCGCCGGTTCCGCGGCCTGCGTGCCGGGTGCCGCGAACCGCCCGGGCTGCCCGGCGGGTCCCGCTGCGCCCACGCTGGCCTCAGGCCCAGTAGAAGCAGGCTCGGTGGAAGTGGGCCCGGTGGATGCCGTGGGCTGCGGTGGAGGCGCCACCGCCGGCTCGCCGGGCGCGCGGCCCGCCTCAAGGACATCCTTGAGCACGTTGAGCTGGCGCTTGGTGTGCAGCGAGCGGCGGCGCGCCCACCGTGTCGCGGCGCGTGGACGCAGCCGGCGGGCCTCGGCCGGCCGTCCCCGGTGGGTGGCGTCCGCCCGCAGGAAGACGTGCGCGACGGCCCCGTCGCCCCACGGCTCGAGCCAGATCTCGCTGGTCCCGACCAGCGCGCCGGTCACCGTGAAGCGCAGCCCCTCGGCACCCCGGTCCTGGAAGACGGTGAGCTCGAGATCCGGCCACAGCGCGCGCCACCATGCCGGGTCGTGGACGGCCGTGGACACCACAGCCGGGTCGACGGCCAGGAAGACCTCGTCGACCAGATCGATCTGCACGGGCGAGGGACTCACGTCCGGGATCATGTCAGACGGCGGGCGCCGCTGGGCGGGACACGGCCGCGGCGGCCGGCGCGCGCGGCCGGCGCGTCGGCCGGACCACGAGGAGCGTGACACGGCGTGCGGGCCACGACATAAAACATGCCTGTCGGTAATCAGACCTGGCGCGGTCAGGCCTGTCGTGGTCATGCCTGCCGGATCACGCCTGGGCGGCGTCCGGGAGCAGCAGGTCGCGCAGCCGGGCCGCGAGGACGTCCCAGCGCCAGGCCTCCTCGACCCAGGCGCGGCCGGCCGCGCCCATGGCCCGGGCCCGGTCGGGATCGGCCAGCAGTGCGCCGACGGCATCGGTCACCGCCCGCGGGTCGCCGCCGTCGACGACGGTCCCGGTCCGGCCGTCGAGCACCGCGTCCGGCGCCCCGCCGCTGCGCCCGGCGACGACCGGCAGCCCCGTGGCCGACGCCTCCAGGTAGACGATCCCGAGGCCTTCGACCTCCAGGCCCGCCCGCCGCGTCCGGCACGGCATCGCGAAGACGTCACCGGCGGCGTAGTGGGCGGGCAGTTCCTCCCAGGGGACCGAACCGGTCATCACCACGTGCTCGGCCACCCCGGCGTCCCGGGCCAGCCGTTGCAGCGCCGGCCGGTGCGGGCCCCCGCCGACGAGCAGCAGCGCCGTCCCGGGCGCCCGGCGGCGCCAGGCCGGCAGTGCCCTGATCAGCATGTCCTGCCCCTTGCGCTCGACCAGCCTGCTCACGCACACCACGACCGGACGGTCGGCGAGGCCGTGCCGCCGGCGGATGTCGTCGCGTCCCACACCCGGCCGGAAGAACCCGGTGTCGACGCCGCCGGGCAGCCGGGCGAGGGCCGGCCGGTGGCCGAGGGCCGGCGCGAGCCGCGTCCTGGTGTAGTCGGTCAGGTAGGTGACGGCGTCGACCGTCCGCCCGATGCGGCGCAGCACCTGCCGCGGGCCCGGCAGCACCGCCCAGCCCACCTCGTGACCGTGCGTGCTCGCGACGATCCGGTCCACCCCCGGGTCGCGGCGCAGGCCGGCCGCGAGCAGGCCCAGCGGCGCGGCCGCCCCGAACCAGACGACGTCGCACTTCTCCGAACGGGCGATCGCCCGGGCCCGGCGCTGCACGTCCGGGACGGGCAGCATCAGGGTCGTCGGATGCCGCACCACGGGGAACGGCGCGGCCGCGTCGAACGCGCCCGCGCCCCGCCACGCGGGAGCGTAGACGATCACCTCCGCGGCGGGTAACCGGCTGGCGAAGTTGTACACATATGCCTGAATCCCACCGGGACGCGGCGGAAAGTCATTGCTTACGACCAGCACCCGCATCGGGCCATCCTCCAGCATCCCGCCAGAACGCCCCGACGGCAGGCAGCCCGTGACAGGAGACATCCCGACCGGAGCGGGACGGCTCCCCCAGCGACCGCAAGCGGTCAGGGGCGTAACTGTACGTCCATATATGATCTCCACTGTGCGACGAAATCGGCCTCGGTGACGCCCAGGACCGCCCGCAGCGCATCGGCCAGCCGCGCCTGCGGGTCGCCGGCGCCGGTCCCGGCCTGCCGGTAGAACCTGACCAGCCCGTCCAGGCCGGCCCGGTCCGCGATCAGCCGGCAGGCCAGCCACGCCTGCTGGTAGCGGACGGGGACGCTCCCGTCCGTCGCGGAGAACGCCGCGTCGTCGGGCAGCGCGTCCGGTAGCCGGCCCGCGCGTACCTCGGCGGCCAGTTCCGTGGCCGCCCGGGCCACCGCCAGCCGTACCCCGGCGTGGCCCACGGTCTCGGCGAGCCCCTCCACCAGCCACGTCGGGGTGCCCGCCCCGGTCACGTCCGCGCTGGCCAGGTGGGTGAACTCGTGCCGCAGCACCACCTGCCGCCCCTCGGCGCTCAGCCGGTCGTAGACCTCCGGATCGACGATCACACGACCAGCACCCGGCCCGTCATCCCCGCTCCCGCCGCCGGCACCATGGCCGGTGCCACTGCCGACGCCACTGCCGGTACCACTACTGATACCACCTCCGGTGCCACTACTGGTACCACTGCCGGTGCCGCCATCGGGCAACGCTCCGGAAGGGCATCCACCCGATGGGCACCCCGGCGGCGGAGCACCGCCCCCGATGCCATCGGACGACGGCCCGGGAGCACCGGCTCCCCCGGCCTTCCACGGGAGCACCGCGACCGCGGCCTCACCGCCTGCCCGCCCCGACGCGGCACGGAAGCCTGCGCCGTCCGCGGGAACCTCCACCACGACCCGGTCGGCCCACGGCCCGTCCCAGACACCGCGCACATAACGCAGCGCCTCGTCGGCGTCACGGCGCACCTGGTCCAGCCGCGACGACGGCGCGCCCCCGACGACCAGCAAACGCCCGGCCGGCTGCCCAGCCGCCCCCTGCCCAGCCAGGCCCCGACCGGCCGGGCGCGGCACGGGCTGTGGCCGGGCCGCACCCGCCGCGTCCCCGAGAACGGCATTTCCCCGACCGGCAACTGCCTGACCGTCACGCTCCTGACCTGCCTGGCCGGTGACAGCTGGCACCATCCCGACGGCGGCCGCCACGCAGACAGCCACCATCACCACCAGCACGCGCCGCCGGAGCCACCGCCCGGCCCGGCTCACCCGGCCGGCCCGGCCGTGACGCGCCGCCGCGGGGGAAGGATGTGGGCTAACCGGTCCGGCGGGCGCGTTCACGGGGGCCGTTCACGGGACGGGGCAACGGCAGCACCTGCGCCATCGGCACCGGCGCCGCGCTCTCGGCGTTCCCGGCGTCCTCGGCGTCCTCGGCGTTCCTGGTCTCCCTGGCCTTCCTGGGCGTCGCGGACGCCACCGGGGGGACGAACCGGGAGCGTGGGATCAGGCCACCGGCGGCGAGAGCGTCCACGGCCCGCTGCTCGTTGTCGTCCCAGTCGACGACACCGCCGGCGGGCTCCAGCAGAACACGCACCACGCAGTCCCCACACGCGGCCCCGCGCACCACGCAGGTGCCACAGTCGATCAGCATCGTCTCCGCCTCCCCGGCCGGAACCGGCCGCCTCGAGCCGACCCGAACGGTCATGACATGACCGCCACGGGTGACGCGATCGCGTCGGGACCCACCGTAGGCACCAGGTCCGACAACTTTTCCGCCCCGACACCCCCAGCGGTCCACCGGACAGCGCGACGACCAGACCGAAAGCATGAATCAGGAATGATGCCGAGGCCGCCAGAGGAAGGATGCCGGGACCAGCAGGAGAACCCAGCACAGCCCGGACGAAGAACGAGACCTGGCCACCCAGCCCCTGACCCCACCAGAAAGCCCAGGCTTGACGCCGCTACAGCCGAGCAAGGTCGATCTTGACGGGGAAAGGCGCGACGGCGTCAACGACACCCGTGAAGACCTCATCGTCACGGTATGCCCTGGTCGCCGGATCGATGACGTAGGTGCGGACGACCGGGACGCCCGCGGGGGGCTGCTCGACCCGCCAGTAGTACGAGATCCCGGCCCGTGCGTACTGCTCGGCCTTGACGACCCGGTCGGTCGTCTCCGAGCCCGGTGAGACGACCTCGACGACAAGCAGGATGTGCTCGGAACGGGCCGGCATGATGTCGATCGTGTCGGCGCGGTACACGACGACGTCCGGGCGCCGGTTCGTCAGCGGCACCTCCTGTAGCCGAACATCGAAGCCGAAATCCGCGTTCCAGCCCGGCCCGGCAGCTGCCTCCAGCGCGACCGCAAGAATCTTGACCAGCCGGTTGTGGCGCTTGGACGCACGAGGGCTCACGACGACCGTCCCGTCCACGATCTCGATGCCCGCGCACTGCTCCTCGGACCAGGAGTCGTACTGCTCCACCGTGATCTGCTGGTGCATCCAGGCGGGAGCAATCATCTCCGTGGCGATGGCACACCTCCTCCAGGCGACCCGACGGCCTGATCCTCCCGAGCCAGCGTAACGCCGCCGTCTCGGGTAGCCGGACCGGTCCTCAACGATCATTGCCCACGGATGGAACGATCTCGGACACGCTCTTCGTCCGCCACTAACGATCTCGATGGCGTATCGCAGGCACTGTAGGTAAAATGCAGGCATGACTGCGATCACTATCCGCGACGTCTCCGAGTCCACCCTCGAAGCGTTGAAAATCAAGGCAGCGAAGGGGGGACGCAGCCTACAGACGTACCTGCTCGACCTGGTCACGCGCGACGCACGGACGCCGTCCCTGGCGGACATGATGACCCGCCTCGACCGCGAGACACGGTCCGACGTCAGCACCTCGGACATCCTTGCCGCGATCGACGACGGCAGGCAACGCCGTTGAGCGATGTAGCGGCCGTGATCGACTGTTCGGCGCTGGTACGGACGCTGACAGACCAGGGTGCGGGTGGAGCCGCCGTACGCCGCCGGCTCGCCAGCCTCGAGTCGCTCGCGGCACCTGGCCTGCTCGACTACGAAGTGGTCTCGGCGCTGTTCGGGATGCTTCGAGGCAACAAGATCACCGAACGAGAGACGACGAAGGCCGTCGCCGATTACCAGATACTGCCGCTCGTGCGGCACGAGACACTGATCCTCTGGCGGCGGGTCCGCGAACTGCATCACAACCTCAGCGCGTACGACGCGCAGTACGTGGCCCTCGCCGAGGCGCTGGGACTTCCCCTGATCACCAGCGACGCCCGCATCGCGCGCAGCGGCGCGGCCACATGCGCTGTCGAGCTCTTCGCCTGACGTTGCGTCAGAACGGTCATCAGGCTGTGCGTGGACTGCCGCGTGCCGTCAGCAGGCGCTCGCCGAAGGCCGTCGCCTGAAGTACCACCCGGCCTCAGCCGAGGAGGCTGGCGAGCATGGGCGCCGGGACGGCCCTGACCGGGTGGTCGAGGTCGAGGATGGATTTGGTGGCGAGGATGCCGTGGCCGTACCTGGCGTCGATGCGGCGGGCTTCGGCGCGCCAGCCGGTGTCGATCCACTTGGATTCGATGGGGGTGGTCGCCATGGGGCCGGCGGTGCCGGGGATACGGACAGGGCTGAGGTCGATCTCGCCACCGGAGCCGGTGCGGGCATAGCCGATGGTGTCGTCGGCGATCCAGCGTCCTTCGTCGTGCTGGTCGACGGCACGGGCGAGGGCGACGGCGAGGGCCATCTCGCTCAGTGCGGGGAACTCCGGGCGGGGCAGGCCGGGGCTGGTCAGTGCCGGCAGCCAGGCGAGGAGCGGGTCGGTGAGATACAGCTTGTGCCGGGTCCCGGCGACGGCCCGGCCGTCGTCGGTGCGCTGGCGGCAGCGCAGGGCGGCGTGTGAGTTGACCAGGCGGATGATGCGGCGTTCGAACAGGTCGCGGTTGGGGTAGCCGAGTTCGGCGGCGGTGGCGGTGAGGTTCAGCGGGCTGGTCATGCGCGCGGCGATTCCGGTGAGCAGGAGCGGGACGGAGTCGGTGGACGCCTCTGGATCGACGTCCGCGCGCAGCCAGGCGAGCAGGTCGCGCAGGTAGGTGGGGCTGACGGCGCCGGCGCGGTGGTGCTCGGCGACCGCGCGGGGGAAACCGCCGCAGGTCAGGTAGTCCTGCCAGGCGAGGTCGAAGTCGTCGACGCTGAACGCGAGGGCGGACAGCGCGCCGGCCGCCGATGTGCTGTCGAGCTCACCGGGATGGCTGACCGGTGGGAGAGGCAGCCGGGGGTGGGTGGCGGTGAGGTAGTCACGGAAACCCATCGGGAGGAGTTGGCGGATGCGGTGCCCGGCCCCGGAACCGGCCCGGCCGCGCAGGACGCGGTTGGCGCGAGCCCACGCCGTCGGGTCCGTACCGGCTGCCGCGCTTGCCCACCACGGGTTCGCATCGGCGAGGACGCGGCGCAGCTCGTCGTCTCGCATGGACCGCGGCTACCTGCCGGCACCACAGAAGGTAGGGGTTTTCGCCCTTGTCTCACCACAGAAGGTAGGGGGTTCTGCTAGATGGCACACCACAGAAGTGGGGAGGTAGACACGACTTTCCGTAGCCGGAACTGTCGAAGGCTGGCATAGAGGACCTCGTCGAACAGACTCGAGACCACGGCGATGCCCAGCTCGACGAACTGGGCCTTGTCCGCTTCGCCGCCGCGTGGCCGCTCGGATCACCAGACAGGAACCGTTGGTGGTGGCGACAAGACCGCGAACGGCACCTGGGCGCCACCCATGCGGCCACGAATCCGCCAGACGCGGCACAGTTAACAAAATAACTACCGGAAGACAATGGACGACACCCTGTGCGATGTGCGCCGCTGGCGCGCCTACGGGCCGGTAGGCACCCTGGGTGCTTTCAGGTGATCTACGGCCGCGTTGCGCTGACGCCTGCGGTATTCGAGCAGGTCGTCGAGCCGGACCTCGCGGTGGCGGCTCGGTTTCTCGAACGGAATGACGCCGCTCTCCAACAGCCGGACCAGCGTGGTGCGCGAGATGCCCAGCAGGTCTGCCGCCTCCTGAGCAGACAGCGTCAGGCTGGGTCAGACCAACACGGGCAGGTCTGTTGACAGCCTGTTCCCACCACGCGTGCGCCCGCGAGTGCTGCGGGAAGCCTGAGATGACCGTGCAAAGCAGCAGATTGACGTCGAGGACGATCACGAGGCTGCCGCACATTATCCATGATCTACTCGTCCTCCAGTTCGTCGGCGAGCCGGTTGAAACCAGACGGATCGAATCCCGGCCGTACAGCCGACTCGTGCGGTGTCAGACGGTATGGCTCCTGTCTGGCATCGGGCGGCGCCAAGGCGCGCCACAACGCGTCGTTGACGATCTGCTTCATGGGGCGACGCTCGCGGTGGACAGCCTCCTCGATCAGCCGGGCGACGTCATCATCGATGGTCAAGGTGGTCCGCATACAAGACATCATGCTTGCCAACCAAGGACCCGGTGAACGCGACAGACTCGTTTGAAATCGTCGGGCGACACAAGAAGATCTGCACGGCACGCCTCAACCGGCGTGGTAGATGCGGAAGCTGTCATCACGTGCTCGACTTTCACACTTTCCTTGATCGCTGGCGGCTGTCGGCGAAGGCGCATTGATTGCACTCATCGAGTTGGGTGGATGTTTCCGCCAGTGGCACGGCTCGATGTCGATGTCGATGTCGATGTCGTCGAACGTACGTTCCGTGAACCTGGCGAGACCACGCCCCCGGCGAATCCCGTGGCCACCGCTGTCGCCTACGCCGCGGAACGAGGGGTGACGCGAACGTCGAGGTCAGCGTCGAGAGCCTCGGCCAGCCGCCCCAGCACGGGGAGTGCGGGTACCGTCCCGCCGGCCTCGAACCGGGCCACCGCCGACTGGGTCATACCTGCCGTCCGAGCCAGCTCAGCCTGGCTCCAGGCACGCCGCAGGCGCAGCTCCCGCACCGCTCGGCCCAGCTCGAACGCCAGCCTGGCCGCCTGGTACGCCTCCCGCGCGCCCGGCTCGCCCATCCGCCGTTCCCTCAGCTCCGCCCAGTCCGCCCGCTCAGCCACCGCCGTCCTCTGAAGTTGACCGGCATGCCGGCCGAGACCGGACAGCTTGACCGCCGGACGCGCGAACCGTCACCTGTCCCAGGTCGGCAACGGTTACCGGCCTTTGTGCCACGCTACCGGTCGTTGGCGTCAGGTCAGGCGGTACTCCCGATCGCCGAAGTCAGCGACGATGCGGAGCTTGCCGCCGAGGGCACTGACGTAGGCACGCAGGGTAGAGATGGTGACGCTGTCGAGTTCGCCCCGTTCGAGGGCGGAGACGCGCGGCTGGGAGACCCCCATCGCGGCGGCGAGGTCGGACTGGGTGCGGTCCTGCTCGGCACGGACCTGGGCGAGATGCCACGCCCGGATGTGATCTTCGGCGACCTCACGTGCCCGGGTCATGTCGGCGTCGTCGAGGCCGAGTTCAGCGAGCAGTTCGCCGGTGTCCTCGTAGGTGTGCCAGCCGGCGGCGGTTCGTCCGCTCATCGTCGATCAGCCTCCCTCTTCCAGCGCTACCAGATGTTCGGCGTGGCGTGCCTCGGCGAGCGGGACCGCCACCTCGTACCACCCCTGCCGGTTGCCGGACTTGTCTCCGACGGGGAACGCTGTCTCCGATCTACTGCCAGCGCCGACGCCTACCGGCCGCTAAGATCCCGAACGGCCCGTAGGGTGGTAAACGGTGCGCCGTCCCCTTCCGCCCTGCTGAGTGATCATTCCGCGCTCGCGCAGGCCGCGGAGGATCTTGCGCACATACTGCGCGGTTACATCGAGCTCGGCGGCCAGGTCGTTGGCGGTCTCGATGCCGTTGTTGACGGCATCGAGGACCCGCTGTTCGACGTGGGTGAGCACCGGCCGTGCCTGAGCCTGAGCCTGAGCCTGATGAAGGACCACGGTGAATCGGATGCCGTTGTCAACGTAGTGCGCCGGCGGGAGGCCCTGGGTGGCGAGTGCCTCCGTGACCGCGGGGATGCCGGTCGCGAGGGCCTCGATAACCCGCGCTCCGGTACTCGGGGACCGCACATACTGGCAGATATCGACGAGGCGTGCGTTGCGCGCTGAGGTCACATAGTCGCGGCCCAGCCGGTCAACGGTGATTCCATACAGCCCCCCGGGGTTCGACACGACGAGGCGGTGGTGTGCCGGACGCTGAGTGGGGACGCTGGGCCCCGGCATGTCGAGAGCATGCGAGCCCGGTTGGAACGGCTGGTGGAACGGGGTGTTCTCACCGAGCCCGATACCGGCTTGTTCGTCCTGCCCCAGCCCGCTCCACCGACCACCCCAAAGATCAACTCAAGCTGAGGCTCGGCGACAACGAGTAGAACGCCCCCTAAAAGGCTGAATGTCAGGAGAGAGTGCCGCGTGGTGCGATCCACGCGTGCGGCTGCCCGGTGGTGGCCGCGATGTGCTCGAAGTCGGCGTCGTAGTGCAGGATGACCGCACGATGATGTTCGGCCACCGCGGCGGTAAGCAGATCGATCACTCCAGCGGCACGGTGGTGGCCCCGGGCGGCCATCCGGACCTGGACATCACGTGCCCGCTCGGCGACAGCCTCGCTGATCGGCAGCGTCACGTAGAGAGTCCTGCGTCGCTCGGCGATCGTACGTACATCGATGAGGTCACGGCCGGAGTAGCCGGCCTCCAGGTCGACAGTCACACAGGTGGCCGCGGCCCGGTCGGCGATGAGCCCGGCGATGACGTTGCGGACCGCCGGGTGGCCGGTCCGCGCGTGTGCCGACGTGTCGATCAGATAGAGCTGGCCGGAACCGACCGGGAGGGTCACCGACGAGCCTGCCGCATGATCTCCGGATCCGCGATGTCCGGACCGACCCCGAGGGCATACGGGTCGTCAAGCAACTGCTCGATGCGGCGGCGGCGGTTGGCCACAAACGCGAGCGCGGCGTTGACGGTGTCCTTCTTCGTCGTGGTGCCCAGCTCTTTGGCAGCCAGCACCAGCATGGCATCGTCCAGATCGATCATCGTTTTCATATATCCGATCGTATAGCACGAGCAATACGATCAACAATACTGGATCGCTATGACGATCATGACTTACGACGTCTCT
>NZ_CEVIVC010000054.1:1769-6907 GCF_982290645.1 Protofrankia sp. CiP1_Cm_nod4 | reverse complement strand
GGGCGCGCGGCCGGCCAGCGCGCCGAGCCCGGACAGCAGCCGGGCGCGCTGCGCCTGCAGCGTCAACGAACCGTACCCACGCTTGGTGACGTTGTAACCGTCCACGATGACGTGCACGCCGGGGACCACGTCCCCGGCGAATCCCGTGGCCACCGCTGTCGCCTACGCCGCGGAGCGCGGGGTGACGCGAACGTCGAGGTCAGCGTCGAGAGCCTCGGCCAGCCGACCCAGCACGGGGAGTGTGGGTACTGTCCCGCCGGCCTCGAACCGGGCCACCGCCGACTGGGTCATGCCTGCCGTCCGAGCCAGCTCAGCCTGGCTCCAGACACGCCGCAGGCGCAGCTCCCGCACCGCCCGGCCCAGCTCGAACGCCAGCCTGGCCGCCTGGTACGCCTCCCGCGCGCCCGGCTCGCCCATCCGCCGTTCCCTCAGCTCCGCCCAGTCCGCCCGCTCAGCCATCGCCGTCCTCCTCGCCCCCGCCCACCGTGCGTGACTCGGCCAGGCAGCGCGCCAGCACACGCCTCGCCCGAGACACCTCGGCGGCCTCCCGCATCCGCGTCCTGGCGAACAGCTACATCCGTCCCCAGCGATGGCACGACGAGTTATCCGCATCGCCGTCTCCGATCGCGGAGTCGGTCGCGCCACGTCGTCAGCCTACGTGCGCTTGCCGTACCGGCATCTCCCCGCGGAGCGTTATCCCGTCTGTTGACGTTCCTGAGGATTGCATCTCGTCCTTGTTCAGCCGCCAGGGCCTCTTCCCGCCGCCCCAGATCAGCCAGCCGCAGTGACAGGTTGTTCAGCGACGTGGCCAGGTTGGGCAGAAAGGCGTCGGGATCGGCGACGGCACATTCCCGAAAAAGATCAACAGCGCGATTGGTGATCTTTACGGCGAGACCGTCGAGGATCAGACTGCGCTCCGGGGGCACACTCACCAGCAGCCGAACATGATCGACGGTGAGGTGGGGCGCCACATCGGCGACGGCGTCGAGCAGCACCGACGGGTCATCGACCTGCCGCGCCACCACCAGCGCCGCGGCACCGAGCAGGCCGGGGTGAGCGCGCACAAGCCGGTGTACCTCGCCGGCAGCGCGCGGCTGATGGGCCCGGGCGCGCATGAGCACGGTCAGCGCCTGGACAGCCTGCCCGGGCGAGGCATCGGCCAGCAGCGTGCCCGCCAGGTCCGGACGGTCCGCGGCGAGATCAACCGCGACCAGGTGTTCCCCGAGCCGGTCGGGTGTCAACCCCGCCCAGTACGCCGCACCCACCCCGTCGCCGGTGTCGGGCGGATGCAGCTCATGCAGCCAGGACGCCACCGCGAGCCGGCGATCAGGATCGCCGCGGATCCCGGCGAGCAGCGGAACCCGCCCGATCGTGGCGACCGCTTCCGCCGCGTCCGCGGCCCCGCACAACGTCGAGGTGAGCACGGACGAACGCAACGTGGCCGGCTCGTAGCGCAGGCCACGGGTCCGGGCGAACCGATCCCAATAGTCGGCCTCACGGGCCAGAATACGGTCCTCGACCGTCCCGGCATCCCCGCCGGGAGGCGGGCCGTGTCCCTGTTCTAAGAGGGTGTTCTGCACGCTTTTGCCGGTTCCCAGTTTGGGTTGATCTCTGGGGTGGGGTGGGGCCGGGTGAACAGGCCGGGTTCGGGTTCGGTGAGAACACCCCGGTCTACCAGCCTTTTCAGTTTGGCTCGCATGTTCTCGACGTGGCGGGGTCCGGTGCCGTGGCCCAGTGCCCGGCAGGCGTCCTTGGCGTGGAGCCCGTCGCCGTCGTCCTGGGTGAACAGGGCCAGCACGTCGCGGTAGCCGGGTGGGAGAGGCTCGGCCGGTGTGGTGTCCTCGGCGGTCAGTTCCAGCACTGTCCGGCGGGTGATCTCCAGGCGTTCCAGGGCCTGGCGCGCGGCGGCGAGCTGCTCACCGAGCCCGGCGATCTCCTGCTGGAGTGCGTCGATGGTCCGCCCGACCCGCACCCGCCGGGCCTCGCTCTGCTCCAGCAACTCGTTCATCGACACTGTGGCACCTTTCCCGGTGCATCCCGCGGGTCAGACCCGCGGGTCACGCCAGGTCGCCGTGGCAGCACGCGTCAGCCGGCGTGCCATCACGTCCACCATCGACCAGCGGATCATCGCGACCGCACTCGACGGTTTCGCTTCGTAGCCCCGGGCCAGACGCCGGTGCAACATCAACGTGCCGAACGTCTGCTCGACTACCCACCGTTTCGGCAGCCGGGTGAACCCCCGCGCTCCCGGCGGGCGGCCGACGACCTCCACGTCGCTCCCCAGGCCGGCCCCATGCTCGACGACCGTGGTCTTGAACCCGGCGTCCACCCACGCCTTGCGCACCGATGGGACGGCGGCGGCCACCCGGTCCAGCAGAGCGGCGCCGAGGGTGTTGTCGTGCACGCTCGCGGCGACCACGGTCACCGCGAGCCTGCAGACCAAGGGTATCGGTGGCGATCCCACGTTTACGGCCTGGGCTTTTCTTCCCCGGGTCCAGGCCGGTGGTGTCCGCCGAGGCGTTGGTCGAGGCCCGCACCGTCTGGGAGTCCAGCACGACCGCGCTCGGATCGGCGTGGCGGCGGTGCTGCTCACGGACCTGCCAGCGCAGCAGATCATGCACGGTCTCGGTGGTGCCGTCGTCACGCCAGGCACCGAAATAGTAGTAGACCGCGCTGACCGGTGGCAGGTCGTGGGGGAGGTAACGCCACTGGCAGCCGGTCCGGGCCTGGTAGAGGACCGCGTTCACGATCTCCCGCAGCGCGTAACGGCCCTCATGCCCACTGACCGACGGATGCCGCGCCTTCCACGCGGTGACGACCGGACAGATCAGTTCCCACGCCTCATCGGACAGATCACTGGGATACGGCCTGCGTTCTGTCATGCCTTCCAGCACAACGCACCCGCCACCGAACGCAAGACGATCAGCCCCACACCCCAAAGATCAACCCAAGTCGAGAACCGGCAAAAGCCTGCAGAACACCCTCTCAAGGGCGAACTCCAGCTCCACCGGCCCCAAAGCGAACCGCGCCGGCTCACCGGCACCCGCCAGCCGCGCCGCCGCCAGCTCCCGGCGCAACGCCCCGATCGCGTCCGACAGCTCCACCCACGGCTCGTCAGCCATCCCAGCCCCCCTATCGTGCGGAACGTTCCGAACCCATCGAACGACCGCGACCCCGACACCCCGACCCGGCCGACCACACCGACGACATCTGGCCGCGCGTCGGACAGCAGCCGCTGACAGCAACAGGTACTCGGCGCGCAGCGCCTCACCCGTGCGCTGACCGATGCGATCAGCGATCCACAGCTGCGAGCTCTCCTCACCCGCCTCGGACACCGCACCGACGGCCCCCTTGGCCATCTGCCTGGCGCGATCGACCAGGCCATCGACAGCGTCGAGATCCTCACCCGACCGAGTCGCCGCCGCGACTATGCACCCGCTCCTGGGCTCCGGGCCTGAGAGCTCCGGCGCACTGATCCGATGGCGGTCGAGTGTCGGGTGCCCGTTCGAGCTGGGGATGGGCGCGGTGTCCGTCAGCGGACGGCTACCATCAAGCGGTCGGCGTAGAATCGAGTGAAACGAGTATGTCGATCGCTCCGATCGTCTTGGAGGCCGTTCATGACCTCGTCCGTCCGACCTGAACCGCTCCACGACGAGACGTACCTGCCGGATGAGGACACCGGTGAGATCATTGACTTCCTGGCCGCGCTTCGCGACCGCGACCGGCGGACCGCCGGCTCACGGCCTCGGCTCACCGG
The DNA here is from genome assembly GCF_982290645.1 of Protofrankia sp. CiP1_Cm_nod4. Classification (NCBI taxonomy): domain Bacteria; kingdom Bacillati; phylum Actinomycetota; class Actinomycetes; order Frankiales; family Frankiaceae; genus Protofrankia; species Protofrankia sp. CiP1_Cm_nod4. The sequence continues at coordinate 3,150 of NZ_CEVIVC010000054.1, read as the reverse complement.
CCCGGACGGGCACAGCGTCGAGCTCCCCGAGCCGATGTTCAACGTCCTTCTACAGGTCGCCGCGGCGATGAAGGCGGGCCTGGGCGTCACGGTGGCTCCGCACCATCTGACGATGTCCACCCAGGAAGCCGCGGATCTGCTCCGTATCTCCCGCACCACCCTGGTCCGGCTGCTGGAGAACGGCGCCATCCCGTTCGAGAAGCCCAGCCGTCACCGCAAGGTCCGCCTCGACGACCTTCTTGAGTACCGGCGGCGCCAACGCCATGCCGCTGATCTCGCCTTCGCTGACATGGTCGCCGACACCGAGCGTCTCGGCCTCTACGACGTCAGCCCCGACGAGACCCGGGCTGCGCTGAAAGCCGCCCGCAAGAACGCCGAAGGCTGACCAGATGTTCTCCGCGCTGCTCGACACCTGTGTTCTAGTGCCCAGCAGGGCCCGCGACGTGCTGCTTGAGATCGCCAGCACCGGTGCCTACCGGCCGCTGTGGTCCACCGAGATCCTGGACGAGCTCGAACGTACCCTGCGCGTGCTGCTCGGCAAACGCGGAACCGCGCCAGAAGAAACCGACGCCTACCTCACCCGCCTCTTCCGGCAGATGAAGACCGCCTTCCCGGAAGCGCCCGTGACCGGCTGGGAACGGCTCGTGCCGACCATCGAACTCCCCGATCCCGACGACCGACACGTGGTCGCCGCCGCCGTGGCCAGCCGAGCCGACGTGATCATCACCGACAACCTCGCGGACTTTCCACCCGCTGCGCTGCCCGCGCCCCTGACCCGCCAGTCCCTCGACGACTTCCTCCTCGACGAACTCGACCTCCACCCAGACCTCGTTGTCAAGGCCGTTCGTGCCATCGCCGCCAGGACCGGCAGATCCGGCCCCACGCTGACCGCCTACGACATCGCTACCTACCTGCATGCCCACGGCACCCCGGCATTCGGCGAACGCCTTCTTGTCGCACTCGGTCAAACGGCAGCACCGGCTCCGTAGTGACGCGGCCCCGGCTCGGCGCAGGTCTGGTCGTTCGCCCGCACCACAATCCCCGCAACAGCGGTCACCAGACGGGCGGAAGCGCCAGAAACTACCAGATCTACAGAACGCACGTTCGACCCGGCAGGCGACCTGCCTACTGTGGCAGTCGCTGGGCGTCGTTCCTGATCGGGACACATGCGGCGACCGAGCGGACCGCGATTTCGGAACTCTCCACCAAGATCGATCGGTTCTCATGCCGCTGCGTTAGGTCCGCTCATTTTCTGATCATGCTTCTGGCCTGCTTGACGTCCTCCGGATCGATCATCGTTTTCACGCGTCCAACCATGCGATCCGAACACTATGATCAACAATACGGGGTTGTTGAAACGACCACGAGCCCTGATGCCGCC
>NZ_CEVIVC010000054.1:0-1217 GCF_982290645.1 Protofrankia sp. CiP1_Cm_nod4 | reverse complement strand
GGACGCGCGGCCGGCCAGCGCGCCGAGCCCGGACAGCAGCCGGGCGCGCTGCGCCTGCAGCGTCAACGAGCCGTACCCACGCTTGGTGACGTTGTAACCGTCCACGATGAGATGCACCCCGGGGACGGCGAGCACCTCGTCGATCACGGCCGGGTCGTCCTCGGCCAGGCCGCGGGCGCTGACCCCGCAGAACGGGTCGAGAGGCGCGGCGTCATCCTCACCACGGCCGACGATGTCCGCCGGGTGCAGCACGGCGGTCGGCAGCGCGAGCTCCTTGCGGAAGCCGTTGGCCGCGGCCATCAGCGTGTCGAGCAGGACCCGCAGGCGCACGTCCTCGGCGGAGCGGGCCTCCCGGCTGCCCCGCCGGGACGCGGTCGCGGCGGCTTCGAGCTCGGCGACCCGCTGCCGTAGCCGGCGGGTCTCGGCCTCGGCGTCCCGGGCGGCGGCGACCGCCTCGTCACGGGCCTTCTCCGCCGTCTCGACGGCCTCGTTCGCCGTGCTCTCGGTCCGGCGGAGCCGGTCGGAGGAGGAGCGCAGCCGGCGGCGGGCGTCCTCCACCTCGGAGCGGGCGGCCGCCAGACGTTCCCGCAACTGGTCGTTCTCGGCCTTGGCGCTCTGCCGGAGCGTGTCGAGCTGTTCATGCAGACGTGTGACCGTCTCGGTGGCGTCGACCGCGCGGGCCGACGCCGCGGCCTCGGCCACCTCATGGGCGGCGGCCTCGAGCATCCGTTCCCAGCCGGGCAGCCGCAGGACGTAGGCGACGGCCGCGATCTCCTCGGGCGGCGCCGCCTCGGGCGGCCCCTCGTCGGACTCCAGCGACGCCACGAGCTCGGGCAGGGCCAGCCGCAGCCGCTCGGCGACCCGGCCGCGAAAGACCGCGTCGTTGGCCATGGCCGCCGCCAGCGGCGTCGCTCCGAGCCGGGACCGTCGGGACGGGATGAAGCGGCGGACAGCCACGAGCGTGGCCGGCACGTCCTGTTCCGGGAGATCGGCGAGGGTGTCGGCCGCGAACGCCACGATCTGTGCCCGGACGCTGGACGGAAGCGGCTCGCTCACCCGGACGCCCGTGCAGGCGCGCACGGCGCGTCGCCCAGCCTGCCACCGCCACCTGGCGAGCCGCCGTCCGACGGCCTGCCGCCGGCCACCGCGATACTGGTCGCCGTGGTGCCGTTCGGCCCACCAGGGTGACAATGCCGGAGGCCCGCGGTATGCCCGGC
>NZ_CEVIVC010000053.1:0-32042 GCF_982290645.1 Protofrankia sp. CiP1_Cm_nod4 | reverse complement strand
GGCCCGCCCGCCGCCGGCCCACCATCCTTCGACGCGCCCGCCGCCGGTTCCGTGACGGGCGTGCCCCTCCAGAGCGCGCCGCTTCCGAGCGCGCCGCCCGAGATGCCCGGCTCGTCCGTCCTGGCCGCTCTCGACGCCGAGCAGCGTGCCGCGGCGGCCGTCACGAACGGCCCGTTGCTGATCGTCGCCGGGCCGGGGACCGGCAAGACCCGCACCCTCGTCCACGCGATCGCGTACCGGGTGCGGGAGTGCGCGGTGCCGGCCGAGCGGTGCCTGGCGGTGACCTTCACCCGGCGGGCCGCGGCCGAGCTGCGTGAACGGCTCGACGCGCTCATCCCCCAGCAGGCGTCGCGCGTCTTCGCGACCACCTTCCACGGCCTGGGGCTGCGGATGGTCCAGGAGCAGCACGCCCGGCTCGGCCTGGGGCCCGGCGTCACGGTCGCGGACGAGGCGGTGCGCGCGCAGGTCCTGCGGGAGGCGCTGGCCGGCACGGCGTCGGGGGCGCGCAACCTGGAGCGGCTGCGGCGCGCGCTGGCCGGGCTGCGCCGTGCCCGCGCGCTCGGGGAGCCCACCGACGGGCACGAGCTGGCCGTGCTGGCGCGGGAGTACGACCGCGGGCTGCGCGCGCGCAACCTGGTCGACCTCGACGACCTCGTCCAGCTGCCCGTGCTGGCGATGCGGGAGCATCCCGAGGTCGCCGACGAGTACCGGGCGCGCTGGCAGCACGTCTGGGTCGACGAGTACCAGGACGTCGACGAGCTGCAGTACGTCCTGCTGACCATGCTGGCCGGGCGCTTCCGCGACGCCTCGCCCGCCCGGTCGGCGCGGTCGGTGCCGTGGCAGGCCGCGTCACCGGAAGCACCGGAAGCACCGGAGCCATCGGAAGCACCGGGGGCGTCGGAGCCATCGGAGGACGTCGCTGGCGGGGATTCCGCCGCCGACGGCGCGACCGGCGCGTGGCCGGCGGCGAACCTGTGCGCGATCGGCGACCCGGACCAGGCCATCTACTCCTTCCGCGGCTCCGACGTGGGCTTCTTCCTGCGTTTCCGGGACGATTTCCGGGACGCGGAGGTGGTGTCGCTGACCCGCAACTACCGTTCCACACCCATGATCGTCGATGCCGCCGTCCGCCTGATCGAACCGGCCACCCTGGTGCCCGGCCGGACCCTGCGCGCCGTCGGGCACCATCCGCGCAGCGCCCCGGTGCTGCTGCGCCGTACCGCCGACGAGGCCGACGAGGCATCGGTCGTCGTGGGCCTCATCGATGAGGCCCTGGGCGGCACGTCCTTCCACGCGCTGGACACCGGCGTGGACGGGACGGAGCAGGCCCGGCTGTCCTTCTCCGACATCGCGGTGCTCTACCGCACGGCCCGCCAGGCCCGGCCGGTGATGGACGCCCTCGACCGGCAGGGGTTCCCCTTCCAGCGCCGGTCCCACAACCGGTTCGCGGACACCCCGGGCGTCGCGTACCTGCTGGAGCTCATCGGCGACGACACGCCGGCCGGCGGGATTCCCGCGCCTTCCCCGCTCCCGGCAGGCACCGCGATCCCGGCGGGGACGGCACCGGCCGGCCCTCCGGTAGGTCCGACGCCCACCGGGCCTCTCGTGGGCGCGGTGCCGGCGCGGGGCCGCGGCGTTCTCGCGCGGCTGCGGACGGCGGCCCAGACCGCGCTCGAGCACGCCGCGGCCCTGCCCGGCCGCGGCGGCGGCACGGCGGCATCCTCCGGCAGCCCGTCCGGGACAGCGCCGGGCACCCGGGGCGGGCCGGTGCCGCCGGGCGGGTCCGCGCCGCAGCCTCCGGCCGGACCGCCGAGCGAGGCCGAGGTCCGGTACGCGCTGGACGTCCTGACCCCGCTGGCCACCGAGTGCGGCGACGACCTGGAGCGTTTCCGCTCGGAGATCGCGCTCGGTGCGGAGGTCGACACCTTCGACCCCCGGGCGGACCGGATCTCCCTGCTGACGCTGCACGCCGCCAAGGGGCTGGAGTTCGGGTTCGTCGTCATCATCGGCTGCGAGGACGGCCTGCTGCCGCTGCGCTGGGCGGGCACGTCCCCGTCCGGCGTGGTCGCCGGTACGAGCGGGGCCGGCGGACTCACCAGGAGTGACAGCGACGACAGTGACGAGGAGGAGCGGCGGCTGCTGTTCGTGGGCATGACCCGGGCCCGGGAGCAGCTTGTGCTCACCCACGCGGCCCGCCGTGGCCGGCAGGTGTCCGAGGTGCGGCCGTCGCCTTTCCTGGATGGCCTGGGCGCGCCGCTGCTCGAGCGCCGTTCCGGCCCGCTACGGCCCCGCCGGGCCCGCCCGGACCAGGGACGCCAGCTCCGGCTGATCTGACCACGGCCGGGTCGGATCATGGCTGGTCCGGCCGGCGGCCCCGGCCCCCCGAAAACGCCGGCCGAGCAACACGGATGTGTCCTGAAATCGCGTGACCGAACACTGTCGAATCGTGAAAGCGAGGGGACGGCCGGCCGGCTGTCGAGCCTGTCGCGGAACCGTGCCGGTCAGGGGCGGCAATCAGCCAGAAGCGGCAATCAGCCAGAAGCGGCAATCAGCCAGGCGGCAATCAGCCAGGGGCGGCAATCAGCTGGACTCCGCCGGGACGGTCACCGGCCGCTGGCGGGTGAACGCGGCCCGCCGGGCCCGGGTCCGGCGCTCTTCGGTCTTCTTCGCCGGGCCCTTTTCGGCAGGCTCTTGTCGCCGCGCACTGTCGCAGCTGTTTTCGTGGCTACTTTCCCTTGTTTACTTTCCCTGGTTCGTGCCAGGCGTGGAAGTGGCGCCCGGCACGAAAAGGGCAGGGGCGTCTCGCTCGTGACGGCTGGTCGGCCGGTGGCCCGGGTGCCCGGGCCACCGACGGCCCGGTCCGGTAGTGGTTGCCGCCGGGCGTGAGCCGCCGGGTAGCGCCGGTGCCCGGGCCGTCAGTCGTCCGCGGACACGGCCGCGGCGCCGTCGGCCGGTCAGCGCCGGCGGAAGACCATGGCCAGGTTCCAGGTGGCGACCTCCCGCAGGCCCGGGACCCGCAGGATCGGCCTGGTCCAGGCCGGCAGGTAGCGCGGCATGGCGGTTACGACGTCGATCCCGTGATGGTTGTAAGGCCCACTCCAGGGCATCGGCCACCGCCACCGGGAACAGGCTGCTGCCGTAGCGGTTCTTCGGTGGGGTCCCGGTGCGGCGCTCGTAGCGCCGGGCCGCGCGGTGGCCGCCGAGGTAGTGCCAGGGCGCGGTCTCGTGCCCGCCCCAGGGCGAGAGCCAGTTGGTGAAGCTCAGGAAGATCACCCCGCCGGGCCGGGTGACCCGCACCATCTCCTCGCACATCCGCCACGGGTCCGGCACGTGCTCCAGGACGTTCGACGAGTAGCAGATGTCCACCGAGGCGGTGGCGAACGGCATGTCCAACGCGCTGCCGAGCACCCGCCCCGGCTCCACGATGCCACCGGCGCTCAGCTCGGAGATGTCCGGCTCGACCCAGAGGTAGTGGGCGCCGGCCTGCCGGAAGGCGGTGCGGAAGTAGCCGGGGCCGCCGCCGACGTCCAGGACGAGCGAGCCGGCCAGCGTGGTGAAGTGGCTGAGCTGGTACACGGAGTCGGCGGCCAGCAGCGAGTAGAAGCCGGCCGGCTCGACCGGCTCGCGTCGGGCGGCGCGGAAGAGCCGGACGGAGCGTCCGATCGAGGTGCTGGCAATCGGCGCCGGCGCACGGCCCGTGGGCGCCGGTTCGGGATGTGCTGCCTGTGTCGCCGCTGCCCGTACCGGGGCGGCCGGAGCGGACGGGGCTGCCGGCGTACAGACCGCCGACGCCGGTTCCGGGGTTTCCGGCGGCCTGCCGCCGGCGGTGGGATGTGTATCTGGAGCGGGATGTGTATCTGGAATGGATGAGGATCCGCGAGGGGCGGACACCGTCTCGGCCATGCCAGGGACACTAACACCCCTGGCCGCGGCCAGAATGTGACTTGTCGGACGCTTTTGTCCGAATCAAGGGAATTCTTTGGTCGCAGCCCGGGACAATACGTGATACTTATTCGTCTTTATAAGAGAAATCGAAGGCATGCTGGCGGACCGACGGCCCGGTTTCCGGCCGCCGTGATTCACTCGCTGAGATTCACCGGTCACGGATGACGACAGCCACCTACTCGGAGTGATCATGATTGAGCTGGTCGCCGGTGCCAACCGGCCGTTGCCGGATGGCACCCTGTCCGTTCACGTGGCCGGGCCGTTCGACCTGTCGCTTCTTATCACCAGTGGTAACGGGAAGGTCGCCGGGGACGGCGACTTCGTCTTCTACAACCAGCCGTCCGCGCCCGGGGCCCGGCTGGCCGGCGACGGCGCCAGCATCGACCCGGCCCGGCTGCGTCCCGCGGCAACCAGGGTGGTCATCGCCGTGAGCCCGGCCGACACCGGCGTGACGCTCGGACAGCTGCCGCTGCCGGTCCTGGACGTCCGTGGCCGGGGCGGCGCCCCCGTCGCGCGCTTCGCCCCGCCGCGGCCACGGCAGGAGACCGTTCTGCTGCTCGCGGAGATCTACCAGCGTGAGGCCGGGTGGAAGATCCGGGCGCTCGGTCAGGGCTATTCCGACGGCCTCGCCGGGCTGGTCCGCGACTTCGGCGTCCAGGTCGACGACGACGGTGCCGCGCCGGCGGGCCCACCGGTGATCCCGCCGCCTGCACCGGCACGGCCGGCCGCCTCACCCGCCGCCGGTGGGGACATCAGCGGGGGCATGGTCCCGCAGGTCGTGGCACTGGTGAACGCCGAACGCGGCAGGGCGGGCCAGCGCCCGCTCACCGCGGACGCCTGCCTGGCCCTGGCGGCGCAGCGGCACAGCGAGGACATGGCGGCGAACAGCTACATGGACCATGTCAGCCTGGACGGCCGGACAATGACCGACCGTGCGGCCGCGGCCGGTTACCGCTACCGGATGCTGGGCGAGAACGTGGCGGCCGGCCAGAACAGCCCGGCGGAGGTGATGACCGGCTGGATGAACAGCCCCGGGCACCGCCGGAACATACTCAACGGGGATTTCACCCAGATCGGCGTCGGCTGCGCGCGCGGCGGTGATTACGGCATCTACTGGGCCCAGGTTTTCGGCACGCCCGCCTGCTGAGAAATCCAAGGTGACAGGAAATCAGAAGTGACAGGAAATCGGAAGGGAGGGCAGGCCGCCGGATCGGCCGGCCGAGTCCGCCGGCTGCGTCACCGCCCTGTGACCGGCGCGGATCGACCGGTCGCGGTGACGCGGCCGATCCGGCGGGCCCATACCGGCCCCGGTGGCGCCGCGGCCCTGTCGGCGGTTACGGGGCCTGCTGGTAGATGTGGACGTAGTCGATGTCGACGCTGCTGGGGAACCGGGTGGCGCTGTTGGGCGCACCACCCCAGCTGGAGGGGCCGCCCACGTCCAGGTTCACCATCAGGTACATCTTCTCCGAAGGAACCAGGTTTGTCAGGCGGCCGGTCTGCACGCCGTCGATGTAGAAGGTCAGCGCACCCGGCTCCCACCTGGCGGCGAAGTTGTGATAGTCGGCGCTCCAGTCCGCATGCCTGGTCTTGAACTGGTTCTCACCGCCGTGCTTGGTGTGCAGCGTCTGGAAGATGGTTGTCTGGTCCTCACCGATGAATTCCATGATGTCGATCTCATCGAGTGTGTAGGCCGGGTTGTACAGCCAGATCGCGGGCCAGAACCCCTTGCCCTTCGGCAGCCTGGCGCGGACGTCCACATAACCGTAGGTGAAGAAGTACTGCTGGTCGCTGTTGATGATGCCGCTGGTGTACGGGAATATCCTGCCGTTGAAGTTGTAGGGGGTCTGGCTGGCGGTCAGGTGCGCATTGCCATCGCTCTGCGTCACCGCGGACGGCGAGTAGCAGTTCTGCGACCCGTGGTTGCCGGAGTTGGCCCCGCACTGGGCGCCCTGCCAGACGTTGGTGACCCACTTGGCGGGGTCCAGCACGGATGCGTTGAACTCGTCGCCGAACACCAGGCGCCAGCTGTCGTCGAGTCCCGGCGGCCGGCTGGCGGGGGCGGACGCGAGCGGCGGGCGGGCCGGGTTCGCCACCAACGGAGCGACCAGGGCCTGCGCGGGCGCTGCCTGCTGCGTCGGCCCCTCCGCGGGCGCCGACGGCTGAGCCGGCTGGCCGGCCGGGGCGGCGGACGCGTCATGCGACGGACGCGCCGCCAGGTAGGCCCTGGCAGCCTGCTGCGCTATGGACGAGGTGGGGGGCGCGGAGGACTCCGGTGACGTGGACGTACGAGGGGCCTGGCAGGCCGCGAGAGCAACACCCAACGGCAGTGCCAACGCCGCCGCCAGGAGCCGCCGCCGGGTCCTGAACCTGGATCTGATCGGTGCGGAGGACAGAAGTCTGGGCAACATGAGTCCTTACATGTCCGGTCCCCTCCGGCGGAGGGGAGCGTAACACGCCCCTGTGCGCACACCTAGCGCCGACAAGCAACGTTCCAGCATGCTAACAACAATCGATCTGTTTTTAGGATGAAATACCACGATAGATCTTCTTTTCCGTCACCGTCCGTCGTCGTTTCTGCCAGGATCCGTCGTCCAGTAGCGGATGTCAGCCATGGGGCCCTCAGCCATGGGGCCCTCAGCCACGAGGGGCGTAGCGCACAACGCCGTCCTCGGCGGTGGCCGCCACCAGCTGGCCGTGTTCCACCAGCAGGTCGAGGTGCGCCTCGATCTCGAGAACGGCCAGCGTCTGGCTGGTCGTGTCGAGTTCGTCCAGCCGCCGTTCCCGGCGGGTCCAGCGCATCGCCGACGCGACCTGGAACGCCGTCTCGGCGCCCGCGCGGACATTGCGGGCGGCGCTGTCCAGACGTGCCTCGTGGTGGGCCAGCAGTTCCTCGACCCGCCGGTGCACGCTGGTGGTGACCGGGCCGTGCGCGGGCAGCAGCAGCGTGTCGGGCAGGCCGCCCATCAGCCGCAGCGACTGCAGGAAGCTGCGCAGCGGCGACGGTTCGGGCGCCCACTCGAACCCCAGTGATGGGGTGATGTGCGGTAACACGTGGTCGCCGGCGAACAGCAGGCCGTTGGCATTGTCACGAAGCACCACGTGGCCGCGGGTGTGCCCGGGGGTGGCGAGGACGTCGAGCCTGCGCTTCGCCAGGCCGACGACGTCGCCGTCGTCGAGCCAGCTGTCGGGGGTGCCCCACGGCGCGTCCTGCGAGTGGTCCGTCTCGTGCAGCAGGTATCGGGCGTAGCGTTCGGCCAGCTCGGGGGCGCCGCAGCGCAGCAGCATCGCGATCTGTGGACGGGCGAGGACCTCGGTTTCCCCGCCGGCGTGTATCGAGTGGCGCTCCTCCCGGCCGATGCTGACCTTTGTCCCGAACCGCGCGCGCAGGGCGAGGGCCTGGGTGTAGTGGTCGTGGTGCGCATGGGTCACCACCACGCGGGAGACGTCGTCGAGCTGGTAGCCGAGCGTGCCCAGGGCGGTGACCAGCGCGGATTCGGTGGACGGCATGGCCCAGCCGGAGTCCACCACGACCAGGCCGTCGTCGTCCGGCACGACGTAGACGTTCACGGCGCGCAGACCGCTGTACGGCAGTGGGAGCGGGATGCGGTAGACCCCGGCCGCCACGGGATGCGCGCCGGGCTCCGTCCAGTCGTCGGGCTGTTCGTTCGGCGGCGGTGGCACGCACGTCTCCTCGATCGGTTCTTCGGCCGGCGGCCGCGACGCTCTCGGCCTATCCAGCGTCATCCATCTAAATATAATTAGAATTAATATATTTTACTGTGCCGACCGGCCGCCCGTCTCCCGCCGCGCCAGTTCCCCCCGGCGGGACGCGAACGGCCCGAGACGCAAGTGATCATTGTCTTCCGTCCGCTGCCCGGTCCGTTGTCGACGACGGGCATCCCCGCCCCGGGGCCGATGTTCCGCCGGCCCGGCCGGCCACGCTCATCACCTCCCTGGCCGGTCGGCCTGCCCGGGCCGGGAGGTTCTGTTGGACGTCGAGTCGCGCAGGCTGGAGGCCGAGCAGCACTGGTCCGCGATCGAGGAGGCCTACGCCCGGATCCAGCGGGAGGATCCGGCGGGCTGGCAGGGATACCTCGATGAGCCGGGCAGCTGGGAGTCCGGTACCAGCGGCACCGACGAGCCGGCCTCGCTGGAATGGCCGGAGTTCAACCGTTGAGGGTCCGCCGTGGCGATGCATGAGCTTCGCCGGTTGGGCATGATCAGAGCGCGATGACGGTGACCGCTTCGTCCAGCCCGTGGAAGCCGTCGGCGTTGCGGGTGTACAGGGCCGAAGCTGGAGCCAGTGGAAGGTAGCGAATCTATGTCCTGAAGTAGCTATTATGAGCAGGAAAAATGCAGCTCTTGCTACTGTAAGTCACAACGTGTGCCCCCGGCAGGATTCGAACCTGCGCACCTGCCTCCGGAGGGCAGTGCTCTATCCCCTGAGCTACGGGGGCTCCGGGGCTGCGGCTCTTACCGTACCAGGCCCGTGGGGGTGGTCATCCGGCCGGGTAGCCGTAAGCTCCGGATGTGTACTGCGAAGCCCCGCGCGTCCTCGTCGTGGATGACGACGCCGTGATCCGCCAGCTTGTGGTGGTCAACCTCGAGCTGGAGGGCTTCGAGGTGTACACCGCGGTCGACGGTTTCGACTGTCTGGAGCGGGTCCGGTCCGTCGCGCCGCATGTGATCACATTGGACGTCATGATGCCGCACCTGGACGGCTGGGACGTGGTTGCCCGCCTGCGCGAGGATCCCGCCACGGCGGACATCGCGGTGGTCCTGCTGTCCGCGCGCGCCCAGGCCGCGGACCTCAGGCGTGGGGAACGGCTCGGGGTGGACTACTACCTCACCAAGCCCTTCGACCCGGACGAGCTGATCGGGGTCGTGCGCCGGCTCGCCGCCGGCCGCGGCCAGCCCGTCTGAGGTCACGACCGGCCCGTCCGGGGTTCGGCGGCCGGCCGGGGCCGGTGCGCGCCGATAGCATCACGCCATGACTCCGGCCGATCTCGCGGAAACCCTGCGGGCCATCGTTCGCGATCTTGTCGCGGACGACGAGCTCGACGTGGAGGTACCCGCGACGGTGCCGGTCGCACGTCCCAGGGCCGCGGGGCATGGTGACTACGCCACCCCGCTCGCCCTCCGGCTCGCCCGGCCGGCGCGTCGGCCGCCGCGGGAGATCGCGGAGGCGGTCGCGGCCCGGCTGCGTCTGGACCGGGCGGTGTCCGCTGTCGATGTCGCCGCCGGCGGCTTCCTCAACATCCGGCTGGCGAGTGACGCCCTCGGCGAGATCGCCCGGACGGTCGTGCGCGCGGGCGACGGCTATGTCCGCGACATCGCGGCCCGGGACGTCGCGGCCCAAGACGCCGCGGTCCGTGGTGCCGCGGGCGACGGTGTCGTGCCCGGTTTCCGGCGGCCGGACAGCGACGACGATCAGGCGGGCCGCCGTGACGGCGGCGATCACGTCGGCGGCGGGCGCACCGCCACTGGTTCGATCGCCGGCCCCGCCGACCTGGCTGGCCTCGCCGACCTGGCTGGTCTGGCCGGCTTGGTGAACGCGGTCGGGGCGGACGCGGCCCGTTATTCGCTCGCCCGCCTCCCACCGGGCAGCGTCGGTGTGCGCGACATCGACCTCGACGTCATTGCCAGGCGGGCCAACGACAGCCCGGTTTTCCGCGTCCAGTATGCTCATGCACGTATTTGTCTGCTGCTGCGCAATGCCGGGCAGTTGGGGCTGGGGGTGGATGTCGAGGGCGCGGACGTGTCCCTGCTGACCCATCCGCGCGAGGGCGATCTGCTGCGGGCGCTGGGTGATCTGCCGAGGGCCGTCGCGGCGGTGGCTGAGCCGTGGGCACCGTACCGGGTCGCGCGTTACCTCGAAGAGCTCGCCGATACCTACCATTGTTTCCAGGGGGCATGCGAGGTGCTGCCCCGGGGCGACGACGCGGCAGGGGCGCTCACCGGGGCGCGGCTGCTGCTCGCCGACGCGACCAGGATCGTGCTTGCCGGTGGCCTCCACCTGCTGGGCGTGTCGGCTCCGACGAGGATGTGACTGTCGTGCGTGACCAGGCCCGTTCGCCCGTCCACCAGCCGGTACCCGCCGGTGGCTGTGCCGGCACGTCCACGATCGGCAGGGCCAGGCCCACGGCCGGCAGGGGCACGTCCACGATCGGCAGGGGCATGCTGGGGCAGGCCACGGGGAGAAGCTCCGGTGAGGAATCCGCGATGAGGAACCGGCGATGATGAGGATTGCGCTGCTGGGGTGTGGTGTGGTCGGCAGTGACGTCGTTCGGCTGCTGCACACCCATGCCGAAGATCTCGCCGCCCGGGTGGGCACGCCCCTGGAGCTGGCCGGCGTGGCCGTCCGCCGCCCGTCCATCGCGCGCGACCTCCCGGTCGATCCGGCGGTTTTCACCGGGGACGCGGCGGCGCTGGCGACCCGGGACGACATCGACATCGTCGTGGAGGTGGTCGGCGGCATCGAACCGGCCCGCGGCTGGCTGCTCGCCGCGCTGCGCGCGGGCAAGTCGGTGGTGACGGCGAACAAGGCGCTGCTGGCCACCCACGGCGCGGCGCTGTACGACGCCGCCGCCGCGCACGGCGTGGACCTCTACTACGAGGCGGCGGTCGCCGGCGCGATCCCGCTGCTGCGCCCGCTGCGGGAGAGCCTCGCCGGTGACCGGGTCCGCCGGGTGCTCGGCATCGTCAACGGCACCACCAACTACATCCTCACCCGGATGGACGAGACCGGTGCCGGCTTCGCCGAGGCCCTTGAGGAGGCGGCCGCGCTCGGGTACGCCGAGGCCGACCCGAGCGCGGACATCGACGGCTTCGACGCCGCCGCGAAGGCGGCGATCATCGCGCAGCTGGCGTTCCACACCCGGGTGACCCTGGACGACGTCCACCGGGAGGGCATCGGTGACGTCACCGCCGCGGACATCGCCAGCGCCCGCGCCATGGGCTGCACGGTGAAGGCGCTCGCCATCGCCGAACGGTCGGTGGAGGCACCCGGAGTGAGTGTGCGCGTGCACCCGGCGATGATCCCGCGGACGCATCCGCTGGCGGCGGTCCGGGAGGCGTTCAACGCCGTGTTCGTCGAGGCGGAGGCGGCCGGTCAGCTGATGTTCTACGGCCGTGGGGCCGGTGGCTCGCCCACGGCGTCCGCGGTGCTCGGCGACCTGGTCGCGGTGGCGCGCAACCGGCTGGCCGGCCGGCGTGGCCCGGGGGAGTCCGCCTACGCGGCCCTGCCCGTCCTGCCGATGGGCGCGACCGTGACGCGCTACCACATCAACCTGGACGTGACGGACAAGACCGGGGTGCTCGCCTCGGTCGCCGCCGCGTTCGCGCGCCAGGACGTGTCCATCCAGAGCGTCCGCCAGGACGGTCACGGCGACGACGCGAGTCTGGTCCTGATCACGCATGCGGCCACCGACGCGGCCCTGTCCGCGACCGTCGAGGAGCTGCGGGAACTGGACGTCGTCCGCGCCGTCGCGAGCGTGATGCGGGTCGAGGGAGGTGAGCTGTGACGACAACATCGCGTGCCGCGACGGTGCCGGTGGGGTCGCCTGCGGCGACGGTGCCGGTGGGGTCGCCTGCGGCACGGGCAGCCGTGCCGCAGGCGGTCGCGGGCCCCGCCGCCGAGGCGGCGCGGGCCGCCAGGACGCGCCGGGTGTGGCGGGGAGTGATCGAGGAGTACCGGGACCGGCTCCCGGTCTCCGCGGACACGCCGGTGGTCTCTCTCCGGGAGGGCGGGACCCCGCTGCTGCCCGCGGCTCACCTGTCCGAGCTGACCGGCTGCGAGGTCCATCTCAAGGTCGAGGGTGCCAACCCGACCGGTTCGTTCAAGGACCGTGGGATGACGATGGCCATCAGCCGTGCGGTCGAGGCGGGTTCCCAGGCGGTGATCTGCGCGTCCACCGGCAACACCAGTGCCAGCGCCGCCGCGTACGCCGCTCGTGCCGGGCTGACCTGCGCCGTGCTGGTGCCGGACGGCAAGATCGCGATGGGGAAGCTGGCGCAGGCCCTTGTCCACGGGGCCCGTCTGCTGCAGCTCGACGGCTCCTTCGACGACTGCCTGCGGGTCGCCCGCGAGCTCGCGGACACCTTCCCGGTCACCCTCGTCAACTCGGTGAACCCGTTCCGCCTGGAGGGGCAGAAGACCGCTTCCTTCGAGATCGTCGAAGATCTGGGCTCGGCTCCCGACGTCCACTGCCTGCCGGTCGGAAATGCGGGGAATATCACAGCTTACTGGCGCGGCTACGTCGAGGAGGACGCGCGCAGCGGCGCCGGCCGGCCCCGCATGCACGGTTTCCAGGCGGCCGGTGCCGCCCCCATCGTGCGCGGCAGCGTGGTGGACCGGCCGCAGACGATCGCCACCGCGATCCGGATCGGCAACCCCGCGTCGTGGGACCTTGCCGTGCGGGCCCGGGACGACTCCGGCGGCGGGATCGACGCGGTGACCGACCGGCAGATCCTCGCGGCCTACCGGCTCCTCGCGCATCGCGAGGGCGTCTTCGTCGAGCCCTCCAGCGCGGCGAGCGTCGCCGGGCTGCTGCAGGCCCGGGCCGCGGGCCGGGTCGAGGCCGGCGAGCGGGTGGTGTGCACCGTGACGGGCAACGGGCTGAAGGACCCCGAGTGGGCGATCAGCGGGGCGGCCAGGCCGGTGACCATACCGGCGACGGTGGCGGCCGCGGCCACGGCGCTCGACCTGCACGGGTCGTGAACCACCCGGCGGCGTCACCGCTGCTGACCGTGCCCCGGACGGGCCAGACGGCCCGGGTGCGGGTACCGGCGACCAGCGCCAACCTCGGCCCGGGCTTCGACGCCTGTGGTCTCGCCCTCGGCCTGTACGACGAGCTCACCGTCACCGTCACCGGCGCCGGTCTGTCGATCGAGGTGGCCGGTGAGGACGACGGCGCCCGCGACGAGACCCATCTGGTCGTCCGCGCCCTGCGGGCCGGTTTCGCCGCGGCCGGTACCACTCCGGCCGGGCTCCGGCTGGCCTGCGTCAACCGCATCCCGCACGGCCGGGGCCTGGGCTCGTCGGCCGCGGCGATCGTGGGCGGCCTGCTGGCGGCGAGCGCGCTGGGCGGCGGCCGGCCGGGCATCCCGGAGGCCTTCGCGCTCGCCTGTCGGCTCGAGGGGCATCCGGACAACGTCGCCGCCGCCCTCTACGGCGGTTTCACCATCGCCTGGCACGACGGCGACGGCCCGCCGCGGGTGGCCCGTACCGACCCGCCCGAGGACCTGCGGCCGGTCGTGTTCGTGCCCGCCCGCCGCCAGTCGACGGCACAGTCACGGGTGGCGCTGCCGGCGAGGGTGCCCCACGCGGACGCGGCGATGAGCGCCGGGCGGGCCGCGCTGCTGGCGATGGCGATGTCGGGAAACCCGTGGGCGATGCCGGGAAACCCGCGGCCCCGCCCCGGTGGGGCCGGTAGCGCCGCGGAGGCCTCCCCGCAAACGCCCGGGCCGGAAAACGGCGGCCGCGTCGCTGCCGGCCCGAGGGACGGCCAGCCGCGTGGCGACGGGCGGAACGGGTGTCCCGGCCTCGCCGGTGACCGGCCGGCCGGCTTTCCCGCCGGAACGCCGGCCGGGAGCCAGACCGGGAGTCAACAACGCGTCCGGCCGGGCGCTGTGTCCTGGCGGGACGCGCTGCTGGCGGCCGTCGACGACCGGCTGCACCAGCCCTACCGGCTGCCGTCCATGCCCGAGACCAGCGGTCTGCTCGCCCGGCTGCGGGCGGCGGGGCTGGCGGCCGTCCTGTCGGGTTCCGGACCGACGGTGCTGGCGCTGGCCGTCGACGAGGACCAGGCCGCCCTCGCGCGGGCCTGTGCCGGCGGGGATTTCAGCGTGTTCGACCTGCCCGTCGACCGGGACGGGGCGCAGGCCAGGCTCGTCGTCGGCTGACGGCCCGGCCGCTGCCGCCGCTGCCGCGGCCGGTGGGGAATCCTCCACAGCTTCCCGAGCGACAGGCGCCGATGTGTCCGTTCCGCGCGTGGCACGTCTGTCCGGCATGCTCCGTAAGTCCGGTGGACGCTCCTCACGAGTACGGCACATCGGCTGAAATGGCCCCGGCCCGGGCGGGAAACGGATGACTCCGAAGCAATACGCCGGCAAGGATGTTGCCCAGGTGACTGCGTCTGGATAGTCTGGTGGCTGCACCCGCTGCTGCCGCGGCGCGTGCTCGCCCGCCGGTGCCACCGGCTCCTCGTAGCCGGAACCTGGTACCGGACTTGGTGCCTCAGCCTCGTCATCGAAGCCTCGGCCAGCACCGGTCAAGTCCTCAGCGGGACAGACGAGTTCGCACGCGGTACTCAGCCGTTGGCGCCGTCATGGGCGCTCTGCCTGCCCACCGGTGCTGAATATCGTTTCCATGTGGGATGCCCAGGCGAAGAAGGTCAACAAGTATCACCCGGCTTCCGTAAGCCGGTCCCTTCAGGGAAGGAACATCTTGAGCGACACCACCGACGTGCTGCCTGACAGCGCACGTGAGTCTGCGGGGTCACAGACACCGACGTCGTCCGTGGACACCGGCTCCACGCGACGCCGGCGCTCAGGCACCGGCCTTTCGGCCATGCTGCTACCGGAGTTGCAGGCCATGGCGGCTTCGTTGGGTATCCAGGGCGTGGGACGTCTGCGAAAGGGGCAGCTCATCGCGGCGATCCAGAACGTGCAGGCTCCCAGCGGCCAGGCCGACGACGCCCCGGCCGGGACGCCGGGCGCCGCGGCCGTCCCCGCCGCGCAGCCGGAGCCGGCCGCCGGCCCCACCGGCGCGCCAGCACCGGCCGTGAGCACGAGCGCGCCGGCCGAGGCGCCCACGCGTGGACGCAGCCGTCGGGCCGCCTCCCGTGGGTCGGGCAGCCCGTCCAGAGCCCCGGCGGAGCAGACGAGCCTGACCGACGTCCTGCCTGGCCCCGGGCAGGCTCAGCCCGCCGCCGCGGCCGCCCCCGAGGCGACGAGCGGTGCCGGCCGCACGCG
Source organism: Protofrankia sp. CiP1_Cm_nod4 (assembly GCF_982290645.1). Taxonomy (NCBI): domain Bacteria; kingdom Bacillati; phylum Actinomycetota; class Actinomycetes; order Frankiales; family Frankiaceae; genus Protofrankia; species Protofrankia sp. CiP1_Cm_nod4. The sequence continues at coordinate 17,123 of NZ_CEVIVC010000053.1, read as the reverse complement.
GGCCGCCGGCACGCCGGAAGCCGTTGTGGCACCGGCCGCGGCCGAGCCCGTCGCCGTGGCGGAGAGCACTCCCCCCCCTTCGATACCCAGCGTGACGGACGCGCCGGTGGTCGCCGTGCCGGCCGAGACGGCCAGCCTTCCCCGCCCGTCGGAGAACGGCAACGCCCGGGCCCGCGAGGACAGGCGTGACCGTCAGCAGTCGGATAGCGACCGTTCGCCGACCGAGCGTCCCGCGTCCGGTGAACGCCAGGGGCGCCAGCAGGGCGACCGCCCGAGCGGCGACCGCCAGGGACGTGGCTCTTCCGACCGTGCCTCTTCCGACCGTGGCCAGTCCGACCGTGGCTCTTCCGACCGTGGCCAGGCCGAGCGTGGCCAGGCCGAGCGTGGCTCTTCCGACCGTGGCCAGGCCGACCGTGGCCAGGCCGACCGTGGCCAGGCCGAGCGGGCCCAGCCCGACCGGGGCGAGACGAGCCGCGACGACGACTTCGCTGGAGGGAACCGGCGCAACCGCGGCCGCTTCCGGGAGCGTGGCCGTAACCGTGGCCGCCAGGGCGGCTTCACCGAGTCGGAGCCGGTGGTCCGCGAGGACGACGTGCTTGTGCCGGTCGCCGGCATCCTCGACGTCCTCGACAACTACGCGTTCGTGCGTACCAGCGGCTACCTGACCGGCCCGACCGACGTCTACGTGAGCCTGGCCCAGGTCCGCCGGCACGGTCTGCGCCGCGGTGACGCGATCACCGGGGTGGTCCGGGCGCCGCAGGAGGGCGAGCAGCGGCGGGACAAGTACAACGCGCTGGTCCGGCTGGACACGGTCAACGGCCTGGAGCCGGAGGAGGCGCGCGGCCGTCCCGAGTTCACCAAGCTCACCCCGCTCTACCCGCAGGAGCGGCTGCGCCTGGAGACCGAGCCGCAGCTGCTGACGACCCGGGTCATCGACCTGGTGATGCCGCTCGGCAAGGGCCAGCGCGCGCTGATCGTCAGCCCGCCCAAGGCGGGCAAGACGATGGTGCTCCAGGCCATCGCGAACGCGATCACCACGAACAACCCGGAATGCCACCTGATGGTCGTCCTCGTCGACGAGCGTCCCGAAGAGGTGACCGACATGCAGCGGTCGGTCAAGGGCGAGGTGATCGCCTCGACGTTCGACCGGCCGCCGTCCGACCACACCAGCGTCGCCGAACTGTCCATCGAGCGGGCCAAGCGGCTGGTGGAACTGGGTGAGGACGTCGTCGTCCTGCTCGACTCGATCACCCGTCTCGGCCGGGCGTACAACCTGGCCGCGCCGGCATCCGGCCGGATTCTCTCCGGTGGTGTGGACTCCACCGCGCTCTACCCGCCGAAGCGCTTCCTCGGCGCCGCCCGGAACATCGAGAACGGCGGCTCGTTGACCATCATCGCCACGGCGCTGGTGGAGACGGGCTCGACGATGGACACAGTGATCTTCGAGGAGTTCAAGGGCACTGGCAACGCCGAGCTCAAGCTCGACCGTAAGATCGCTGACAAGCGGGTCTTCCCCGCGATCGACGTCAACCCCTCCGGAACCCGTCGGGAGGAGATCCTCCTCGCACCCGACGAGTTGGTGATCATGCACAAGCTGCGTCGGGTCCTGCACACCCTGGAGTCCCAGCAGGCGCTGGACCTTCTGCTGGACAGGCTGAAGCAGACGCGGACGAACTACGAGTTCCTGATGCAGATCGCGAAGACCACCCCGGGCCAGGACTGAGCCGGGCCAGGACCTGAGCCGAGGCGGACCGTCCAGGGTCCCTGTGACACCCCCGCGGGATGCCCGCCCCGAGGGCGCGCCCGGCTCTGGCAGACTGGAGTGTCGACACCCGGCACCGGTTCACGCCCTCGTTCAGGGGACAGGGCGACCCGGCGGCCATTTCGGGAAGAAGGATCATGAGGGCTGACATTCACCCGACGTACCACGAGACCACGGTCATCTGTACCTGTGGCTCCACGTTCACGACCCGTAGCACCAAGTCGGACGGTGTGATCCACGCGGAGGTCTGCTCCCAGTGCCACCCGTTCTACACCGGCAAGCAGAAGATTCTCGATGTCGGTGGCCGGGTCGAGAAGTTCGAACGGCGTTTCGGCCGCCGCCGTCCCGGTGACAAGCCGGGCACGACGGCCAAATAGCACTCCGCGGCCAGGCGGGCGGCCAGACGGCACGCCGCGGAGGCCGGACAGCGCGCGCCCGTGCCATACCGGTGATGGCACGGGCGCGTTCCGTCCCGGCTGCGGCTCGGCCCAGCCACGCTTACAGTTCGACGTTGAGAGCACCCGGGAACAGCGCTGTCCGGCCCGTGACGCCCGGCGCCGCTCGCCGATCGAACGCCCCAGAACCAGGAGACGCCCGAAATGACCACTCCGCTCGACGCTCTGCTCACCGAGCACGCCGAGCTGGAGAGCCGGCTCGCCGACCCGTCGGTACACGCCGACCCGGCGCTGGCCCGCAGCCTCGGCCGCCGATACGCGGAACTGACCCCGGCGGTGGAGACCGCCCGCGAGCTGGACCGGGTGGCCGCGGATCTGGCGACGGCCCGCGAGCTCGCCGCCGAGGACGCCTCGTTCCGCGCGGAGGTCGCGGAACTGGAGGCCGAGCAGGAGACACTGCGTAACAGACTGCGCGCCCATCTGGTGCCCACCGACCCGGACGACGCCCGGGACGCGATCCTGGAGATCAAGGCGGGCGCCGGCGGTGAGGAGTCGGCCCTGTTCGCCGGCGACCTGCTGCGGATGTACCTGCGCTACGCCGAACGCCGCGGCTGGCGGACCGAGATCCTTGACGCGAACCCCAGCGACCTCGGCGGCTACCGGGACGTGAGCGTGGCGGTGAAGGCCGGCCGGGGGGGCTCCGAGGGAGTCTTCGGGCGGCTGCGCTTCGAAGGCGGGGTCCACCGGGTGCAGCGGGTGCCGGTCACCGAGTCGGCCGGGCGCGTCCACACCTCGGCGGCCGGCGTCCTGGTGCTGCCCGAGGCGGCGGAGGTCGAGGTCGACATCGACCCCAACGACCTGCGGATCGACGTGTACCGCTCCTCCGGCCCCGGTGGGCAGAGCGTCAACACGACGGACTCGGCGGTGCGGATCACCCACCTGCCCAGCGGGCTGGTGGTGTCCTGCCAGAACGAGAAGAGCCAGCTGCAGAACAAGGAGTCGGCCCTGCGCATCCTGCGGGCCCGGCTGCTGTCGGCGGCCCGTGAGCGGGCGCAGGCCGAGGCGTCGGCGGCGCGGGCGAGCCAGGTCCGCACGGTGGACCGCTCCGAGCGCGTCCGTACCTACAACTTCGCCGAGAACCGGATCAGCGACCACCGGGTCGGTTACAAGGCGTACAACCTCGACCAGGTGCTCGACGGTGAGCTCGACGACGTCCTCAACGCGCTGGTCGCGGCGGACCTCCAGGCCAGGCTGTCGGTCGGGGTGGCGACGTGACCTCCGCCGCGCCCGGCCCGGCCCGGCCCGGTGCTCGGGCACAGACACCTGCGGCGCACCCTCCTCACGCCCCGTACACCTCACGCACCTCGCGCGCCTCGTACCCGCCGGGCCCGCACCCGGGCGCCGAGCCCGGCCCGGACCCACGGGCCGAGATCGACGCGGCGGCCGCGGTACTGTCCGCGGCCGGGGTGGCCAGCCCCCGGGCGGACGCGGAGCAGCTTGCCGCCCACGTCACCGGCGAGCCCCGCTGGCGGCTGGCGCTGACGGCCACGATGACCCCGGCCGAGCGCGGCCTCTTCCACGACCTGGTGGCCCGCCGGGCCGCCAGGGTGCCGTTGCAGCACCTGGTGGGCACGGTCGGGTTCCGCTATCTGACCCTGGCCGTCGGCCCGGGTGTGTTCGTGCCCCGGCCGGAGACCGAGACGGTGGTCGGCCAGGCCATCGACACCGTCCGCGCGGCCGGCTGGGACAGGCCGGTCTGCGTGGACCTGTGCACCGGCTCCGGCGCGATCGCCCTCGCGCTCGCCGACGAGCTGCCGGGCGCGCGGGTGCACGCCGTCGACAGCGACCCGGACGCGCTGCTGTGGGCGAAGCGTAACGTCGTGCTCACCGGAAGAGTGCTGGCCGTGCACCACGCCGACGTGGGGATCGACCTGTCCGGCGGTGCCGCGTCCCGGCCCGGCCCGTCGGACGCCCCGGGCGTCCCGGGCGTCCGGAGCGTCCCGGCCGTCACCGACGTGCTGGCGGACCTGCTCGGCCGGGTCGACCTGGTGGTGAGCAACCCGCCGTACCTGGGCGACGACGAGCGGGGCACGCTCGAGCCGGAGGTCGACGATCACGACCCGCCGGCCGCCCTGTGGGCCGGGCCGGACGGCCTGGCCGGCGTGCGCGCCGTCGCGGCGGTGGCGGCCGAACTGCTCCGTGACGGTGGCCGGCTGGTGATCGAGCATGCCGACCGGCACGGCTCGGCGGCCCCTGCCCTGCTGCGGGCGCACGGTCACTGGGATGATGCCCACGACCATCAGGACCTGACCGGACGGGACCGGTTCGTCACGGCGACCCGCCGGGCCCGCAGTAAGCCGGGCCCGGCCCAGGGGACAGCAGGGGAGGAGCGGTGAGCAGACGCTACGACTGCACGGACCCCGAGACACGGGGGAGCGGCCTGGAGGCGGCCACCCGCGCGGTCCGGCACGGCGGCCTGGTGGTGTTACCCACCGACACGCTGTACGGCATCGGGGCCGACGCCTTCGACCAGGTCGCGGTCCAGGCCCTGCTCACGGCCAAGGGCCGCGGGCCGGAGATGCCCGTGCCCGTGCTGATCGGTTCGTGGCGCACCCTCGACGGCCTGGTGGAGCGGGTGACCCAGCAGGTCCGTGACCTGGTGCGGGCGTTCTGGCCGGGTGGGCTCACCCTGATCGTGCGGCACGCGCCGTCGCTGACCTGGGATCTCGGTGACGCCCGGGGCACGGTCGCGGTACGGATGCCGCTGCACCCGGTGGCGATCGAGCTGCTCGGCCGGACCGGCCCGATGGCGGTGTCCAGCGCCAACATCAGCGGCCGGCCGCCGGCGACCACGGCCGACGACGCGCTCGCCCAGCTCGGCGACTCCGTCGAGGTGTACCTGGACGGCGGGCCCTGCGCGCTCGGCGTCGCCTCGACGATCGTCGACTGCACCGATGACGTCCCGCGGGTTCTGCGGGTCGGCGCCGTCGGCCTGGCGGCGCTGCGCGCGATCGTCCCATCACTTCGGGTACCCGCCGCGGTGGACTGACGCAGCACAGTGAACCGACACAGCAGGAGAGGCAGCTTATGAGCACCCCGTTCTGGGGCCCGGACTTCGACCAGCTCCACGCCGAGGATCCCGAGATCGCCGGTGTCCTCCTGGACGAACTGGACCGGCTGCGAGGCGGGCTCCAGCTCATCGCCAGCGAGAACTTCACCTCGCCGGCGGTGCTGGCGGCCCTCGGGTCGACGTTGTCGAACAAGTACGCCGAGGGATACCCCGGCCGCCGCTACTACGGCGGATGCCAGGTCGTGGACCGCGCGGAGGAGATCGGTATCGCCCGGGCGAAGGAGCTCTTCGGCGCCGAGCACGCCAACCTGCAGCCGCATTCGGGGGCGCAGGCCAACTTCGCGGTGTACGCGGCGCTGCTGGTGCCTGGTGACACCGTGTTGGCGATGTCCCTTCCGCACGGCGGTCACCTCACCCACGGTAGCCGGGTCAACTTCAGCGGCAAGTGGTTCAACGTCGCCGCGTACGGGGTGCGCGAGGACACCGAGCTGATCGACTACGACGAGGTGCGCGACCTCGCCCGCCAGCACCAGCCCAAAATGATCATCTGTGGCGCCACCGCCTACCCGCGGCTGATCGACTTCGCCGCCTTCCGGTCGATCGCGGACGAGGTCGGGGCCTGGCTGATGGTGGACGCCGCCCACTTCATCGGCCTGGTCGCGGGCGGGGCCATCCCGAGCCCGGTGCCCTACGCCGACGTCGTCAGCTTCACCACCCACAAGGTGCTGCGCGGCCCGCGGGGCGGGATGATCCTCTGCCGGGAGGAGCTCGCCCAGCGCATCGACAAGGCGGTCTTCCCCTTCAGCCAGGGCGGCCCGCTCATGCATGCGGTCGCGGCCAAGGCGGTCGCCCTGCGGGAGGCCGCGACCCCCGCCTACCAGGACTACGCCCAGCAGGTGATCCGTAACGCCCAGGCGCTCGCGGACGCGCTCGCCGCCGAAGGGGTGCGCCCGGTCGCCGGCGGCACCGACACCCACCTCGCCCTGCTCGACCTGCGCGCGCTCGGGGTCACCGGCAAGGAGGCGGAGGCCCGCTGCGACGCCGCCCGCATCACGCTGAACAAGAACGCGATCCCGTACGACCCACAGCCCCCCGCGGTCTCCTCCGGGATCCGGGTGGGTACCCCGGCGGTGACCACCCAGGGCATGAAGGAGGGCGAGATGAAGGACATCGCCGCGCTCATCGCCCGTGTCATCGGCGACCCCGGCTCGGCCGCCGACGTGGCCGCCAGCGTCACCGCCCTGACGGCCCGGCACCCCGTCTACCCTCGGTAAGAAGCGGGTGCGTCAGAAGATTGCGGGAGTATCTGCTCGTCTTCGCCGTGTCGGCGGCGATCACATTTTTGTGCACGCCGGCCGCGCGGTGCTTCGCGGTCCGGATCGGCGCGGTCGCCGGTGTCCGGGACCGTGACGTCCATGCCGTGCCGACGCCACGGCTGGGCGGCCTGGCCATGCTCGCCGGGCTGGCCGCCGGGCTGCTCGTCGCCGACCAGCTCCCGTTCCTCTCCGCGGTCTCCGCGGACTGGGCCGAGCCGCACGCGGTGCTGGTCGCCGGCGCGCTGATCTGCCTGCTCGGCGTGGTGGACGACCGGTGGCCGCTGGATCCGGTGACGAAGCTCGCGGGCCAGGTCGTGGCTGCCGGGGTGATGGTGCTGCTGGGCATCCAGTGGTCCTTCGCGGTGAACCCGGACAGTGACACGACCTTCAGCCTCGGGCCGGAGACGGCCGTGCCGCTGTCGATCCTCGCCACGGTGATCCTGGTCAACGCCATGAACTTCATCGACGGGCTGGACGGTCTTGCCGCCGGGGTCGCGGCCATCGCGGCGGGCGCCACGTTCTACTTCGCCTACGAGGTCGCCGTTATCAACCACTTCTCCCGGGCCGCGCCGGCCGCGCTGCTGGCCGCCGTCACCGCCGGTGTGTGCGTCGGCTTCCTGCCGCACAACTTCAACCCGGCGCGGCTGTTCATGGGGGACTCCGGCTCGATGCTGGTCGGCCTGCTCTCCGCCGCCTCCATGATCTCGGTGACGGGCCAGGTGGCCTATGGCGGATATGCTGGGCCGTCCCGCTCCCTGCCGTCCCTGATCCCGTTGGCCATCCCGTTGGCGGTGCTCGCAGTGCCCTTCATCGACCTGGGGCTGGCGGTGGTCCGCCGGACCAGGGCCGGCCGGTCCCCGTTCGCCCCGGACAAGATGCATCTGCACCACCGGATGCTGGAAATCGGGAAATCCCACGTCCGGGCCGTGCTCATCATGTACTTCTGGGCGGCGCTGCTCGGTTTCGGCGGGGTCGCCGCGTCCTTTGCCCGGCAGCCGCTGCCGATCCTCGCCACCGTTGTGGGCCTTGGTCTCGCGGGGCTGCTGGTGCTGTTGCTGGCCGGTCAACGATCCGCGCGGCGCGCATGATCACCGCCGCTGGACGGACGATCAGAACCGGTCTGCTGGTGCTCGCCGCTGTCGCGGTCCCGGCGCTGCCGGTCGCCGGCTTCGCCCGTGGCGCGGACGGGCTCGCCGCCGTCGCCGCCGGTCTTGCTCTTGTCGGGTTGTTCTTCACGGCGAGCAAGGTCGCGATAAGCGTTGTCGCCCGCCGGATGCGGGCGATGGTGCTGCCCGCGGCGCTGGGCACCTATCTGCTAAAGGTCATTATTCTGGGTGTTCTGCTGGTGGCTCTGGAGGGCTCCGAGGACGTCGACCTGATCGCCTTCTCCTGGGCCGTCCTGGTGGGTGTTCTCGGCTGGGTCGGTGCCGAGCTGTGGGTGGCCACCCACACCCGGGTCCCGTTCTACGACCCGGACACCTTCCGCGGGCAGGGCGACTCCCCACGTGACACCCTGAATACGTGAGCGACGCCGAACACACCCCCGGGGACGCCGGAAACAGCTCCGGCGCGGGTGGTGGGCCGCGTCGTCCGTACCGGCCCGGCCTGATCTCCGGCGAGATGTGGAGCGCGTTCGGCACGCTGCTCGCCGGTACCGGCTTCTGGGGGCTGGTCGGCTACGGGATCGACCGTGTCACCGGTATCGGCACGGTCTTCCTGCCGGTGGGCGTTGTCGTCGGGATGGGGGCCTCGATCTATCTTGTGATCTATCGGGCGATGCGGCGCCAGTGACCCCGGGCCCGGCGGTGCGGATGCTTCCCGGGTGTACACCGGTCATGATCGATAGTCCTTTGGCCCGCCGGGCAGGCGCGGACTGCTGCGCTGTGTGATCACATGGATCCGTAGCGTCCATCCTGGGGCGCCGACAGGAAACGTTCGGGTGCCGTTTGTGTGAACGGGCGAGTGAGCAACCTCTGCTCGGCCCGGACTTGATGCCGATGGCGCCGGGGTGTGGATAGTATCGCCAGTGTCGAGTGTTGGCTTGCTGACATCCGGTGTGAGTCGTATCTCTTGGCGGTCCTGTCAGTTCATGATCATAGGGTATCGATAGATGGTCGTGCCTGGCGGCTGGCTGCGTCCGGTGATCGTCATGTCTGGTATGCCAGGTGCCCGAGTGGGATGCGACCCGCGCCGGGCATGGCTGTCCGCTTGGACCAGATAGGGTGAGCCCATACCGCCGCCGGTACGGCTGCGTCTCTTTTCCGCTGGTGAGAGTGTATTTCGATCTTGGAGGTGTACGTCGTGCCGGTCCCCCCGGTCCTCGCGGACGAGGGCTTCCACGGCCCGACCAAGGAGGTGTTCCAGACACCCCACTGGTTCGACGTCGATCTCGGGCCGGTCGACTTCTACCTGAACAAGGGGACCGCTCTGGGGATCTTCGCCGCGCTCGTCGTCGGTGTGGTCTTCTGGCTGGGTTTCCGGCGCGCGACGGTTGTGCCACGCGGGCTGCAGAACGTCTGTGAGTCCATCTACGACTTCATCGACATCTCGATCGCCCGGGACGTCATCGGGGAGAAGGGGCGGACATACACGCCCTACCTGGTGGTGCTGTTCAGCTTCGTGCTGATCTCCAATGTGCTTGCGATCATCCCCGGCGCCCAGTTCCCGCCGACCTCGCGGATAGCGGTTCCGATCGTTCTCTCCGCCATCACCTACGTGCTGTTCAACCACGCCGGTATCAGGACCGCCGGCGCCCGGGCGTATTTCGGCCACATGGTCAATCCGGCGCCGTCGGCACCCTTCCCGGTCAAGCTGCTGCTCGGGCCGATCGAGCTGCTGTCGACCTTGGTCGTACGCCCGTTCACGCTGGCGGTCCGGTTGTTCGCGAACATGTTCGCCGGCCACATCCTGTTGCTGGTGTTCTCGCTCGGCGCGGAGTACCTGCTGCCGAAGCCACCTTTCGTCTTCGGTGTCGCCTCGTTGCTCATGACGATCGTGCTGACCGGCTTCGAGCTCATCATTGACTTCCTGCAGGCGTACATCATCACGATTCTCACGGCCGCCTTCATCGGCGGCGCGCTTGAGGAGCACGGGGACGAGCACGACAGCTCGCACCCGGCCGACCAGGTGCCCGCCGTCAGCGGCGCGTCCGCCGCGGCACACGCATAAGGTTCGGACACCCCGATCAGCACCGCGGCAGGTCGCGGTGCCCGACTGGAAAAGGAATAATGACATGGCAGACACCACTGTGGTGCTTGCTGCTGCCGACCAGGTGAGCGGCTCTCTCGGCGCGGTGGCCTACGGCCTCGCGGCCATCGGGCCGGGCATCGGTATCGGCCTTATCTTCGGGCTGGGCGTACAGGCCATCGCCCGGCAGCCAGAAGCCGAGCAGGTCGCTTTCCGTTACATGATCATCGGATTCGCGCTTGCGGAAGCACTCGCCCTGATCGGTTTCGTCGTCCCGTTCGTCTTCCCCTAAGCCGGGGGAGACACCGTGGCTATCACGACACTGCTGCTCGCGGCCGAGGAGGGCGCCGGGCACTCGGACGAGAACGTCCTCGTCCCGCCGCTGAACGAGCTGCTCATCGGCACCCTGGCCTTCGGCCTGCTGGTGGCCTTCTTCTTCTGGAAGGTCTACCCGCAGATCAAGCGGACCTACGCCGAGCGCAGCGACCGTATCGAGGGCAGCCTGGCACGCGCCGAGCGCACCCAGCGGGATGCCGAGGACCTGCTGCTGTCCTACCGCCGGCAGCTCGCCGAGGCCCAGGACGAGGCGGGGCGCATCCGCCAGGACGCCCGTGAGCAGGGGCAGCAGATTCTCGACTCGCTGCGCGCGCAGGCCGGCGAGGAGGTCGCCGAGATCAAGGCCCGTGGCGAGGCACAGCTCGCCGCCGAGCGGGCCCAGGTCGTCGCCCAGATCCGGCGCGAGATCGGCGAGATCGCACTTGAGCTCGCCACCAAGATCGTCGGTCACGAGCTGCAGCGGGACGACCGTCAGCGGCAGCTCATCGACGACTTCATCGCCGGGCTGGAGCATCCGGCGGACGGCACGACGGTCCCGGCGCCGGCCGGCCCGGGAGGCTGAGCCGTGGACGGATCCAGCCGTCGTTCACTGGCGGTGGCGCGGGCTCGGCTCGACGAGCTGACCGCGCTCCCGCCGCCGGGTACCGCGACCGGCTCGCGGCCCGCCCCCAACCTCGCCCGGCTCGCGGACGACCTCGACGGGGTGGTGGACCTGCTCGACCGCGAGCTGGTCGTCCGCCGCGCGCTGACCGATCCGGGCATGCCCGGATCGGCCCGTTCCGAGCTCGCGGCCAGGCTGTTCGGCTCGAAGATCTCGCCAACGGCACTGGAGATCGTGCAGGTCGCGGCGGCCGGGCGCTGGGCTCGGCCGCTGGACCTCCAGCAGGCGTTGGCCGAGCTCGCCGTCGAGGTCCTGCTCGCGCAGGCGCAGCGCAACAACGTCCTGGACGACGTCGAGGACGAGCTGTTCCGCTTCGGCCGGCTGCTCAACCGGACGCCGGAGCTGTCGCTGGCGCTGAGCGCCCCGGCCGCCCCGGCATCGGCCAAGCAGGCGCTGGTGGCCAGGCTGCTGGACGGCAAGGCCCACCCCGTGACCGTCCGGCTCATCCAGCGTGCGGTTACCGAACGTTACCATGGCGACCTCGAGCGCAGGCTCGAGCAGCTCACCACGATCGCCGCGGCCCGGCGTAACCGTCTGGTCGCGGTGGTGCTGAGCGCCGTCCCGCTCGCGGGCGACCAGATCTACCGGCTGCGGACGGCGATCAGCCGTTATTTTGGCCGTGACGTGCAGCTCCAGGTGGACATCGACCCCGCTGTTCTCGGGGGCGTCGTCGTGCGGGTCGGTGACGAGGTGGTCGATGGCAGTGTCCTGCGCCGCCTCACCGACGCACGCCGGCGACTGCTGAGGTAGGGCGCTCCCGTGGACATCCAGATCTCGCCGCCCGATCTGCGGGACGTGCCCGCACCATTTGTTGAAGGACCAAAGCGATGACTGAGCTCTCCATCCGACCGGAGGAAATCCGCGCCGCCCTCCGGGACTACGTCGACTCCTACCAGGCATCAGCCGGAGAGCGCGAGGAGGTCGGCCGGGTCGTCGTCGCGGGCGACGGCATCGCGCGGGTCGAGGGCCTGCCGCACGCCATGACCAACGAGCTGCTGGAGTTCCACGGCGGGGTGCTCGGCCTCGCGCTCAACCTGGACGTGGGCGAGATCGGCTGCGTTCTGCTGGGTGAGTCCGAGCACATCGAGGAGGGCCAGGAGGTCCGCCGCACCGGCGAGATCCTCTCCGTCCCGGTCGGGGACGGCTTCCTCGGCCGGGTCGTCGACCCCCTCGGCCGCCCGATCGACGGCCTCGGGGAGATCGTCTCGACCGAGACCCGGGCCCTTGAGCTGCAGGCGCCCACGGTCGTGCAGCGCCAGCCGGTCAAGGAGCCGTTGCAGACCGGCATCAAGGCCATCGACGCGATGACCGCCATCGGGCGTGGCCAGCGCCAGCTCATCATCGGCGACCGGCAGACCGGCAAGAGCTCGGTCGCCCTCGACACGATCATCAACCAGCGCGAGAACTGGGCGACCGGGGACCCGAAGCTCCAGGTCAAGTGCGTCTATGTGGCGATCGGCCAGAAGAAGTCGACGATCCGGGACGTTCTGAACACCCTGGAGGAGACCGGCGCGCTGGCCTACACGACCATTGTCGCCGCTCCCGCCGACCAGCCGGCCGGTTTCAAGTACCTCGCGCCCTACACCGGTTCCGCGATCGGCCAGCACTGGATGTACAACGGCCAGCATGGCCTGATCGTCTTCGACGACCTGTCCAAGCAGGCCGAGGCCTACCGGGCCATCTCGCTGCTGCTGCGCCGCCCGCCGGGCCGTGAGGCCTACCCCGGCGACGTCTTCTACCTGCACTCCCGGCTGCTCGAGCGCTGCGCGAAGCTCTCGAACGAGCTCGGCGGCGGGTCGCTGACCGGTCTGCCGATCATCGAGACCAAGGGCAACGACATCTCCGCCTACATCCCGACGAACGTCATCTCCATCACCGACGGGCAGATCTTCCTCGAGACCGACCTGTTCAACCAGGGTGTCCGGCCGGCCATCAACGTCGGCACCTCGGTCTCCCGGGTGGGTGGCAGCGCCCAGGTCAAGGCGATGAAGTCCGTCGCCGGCCGGCTGCGTCTCGACCTTGCCCAGTACCGTGAGCTGGAGGCGTTCTCGGCCTTCGGCTCCGACCTGGACAAGGCGTCACGCGCCCAGCTCGACCGGGGCGCGCGCCTGGTCGAGCTGCTCAAGCAGCCGCAGTTCCAGCCGTTCTCGGTCGAGCGCGAGGTCGTCTCGATCTGGGCGGGGACGACCGGCCACCTCGACGAGGTGCAGATCGCTGACATCCGCCGGTTCGAGAGCGAGTTCCTCGAGTTCATCGACCGGGCCCGGCCGGGGCTGTTCAAGACGATCCGCGAGACCGGCAAGCTCGACGACGACACCCTCGCCGCGCTCGAGCGTCTGATCGCGAAGTTCAAGACCGAGTTCGCGCTCTCCGGCGGTCAGCCTCTGATCAACGATCCGGTGCCGGACACCCTCGACCCCTCCGAGGTGGAGCAGGAGTCGATCAAGGTGCACCGGTCGCAGCCGCGGGACGAGGACTAAGCCATGGCCGGCCAGCTCCGTGAATACCGGCGCCGCATCCGGTCGGTGCAGTCGACCAAGAAGATCACTCGGGCGATGGAGCTCATCGCGGCGTCCCGGATCGTCAAGGCCAAGGCCAGGGTGGCCGCGTCCCGGCCGTACGCGGACGAGATCACCCGGGTGATCTCCGCGGTCGCGTCGCAGACCACGGTCCGCCACCCGCTGACGACCGAGCACGCCGAGGCTCGCCGCGCGGCGGTTCTCGTGATCACCAGTGACCGTGGCCTCGCCGGCGGCTACAACGCCAATGTGCTGCGTCGCACCGGTGAGCTGCTGGAGTTGCTGCGCGCCGAGGGCAAGGAAACGGTCCTGTACGCGGTCGGCCGCAAGGCCGTCACCTACTACCGGTTCCGTGGCAGGGAGCTGGCCGGGGAGTTCACCGGCTTCTCCGAGCAGCCCGGTTACGACAACGCCAAGGAAGTCGCCGACGCGCTCATCGCGCGGTTCGTCGCGTCGAGTGAGGCCGGTGGCGTGGACGAGATCCACCTGGTCTTCACCGAGTACGTGAACACGCTGACGCAACGGCCGGCTGCTCACCGCATCCTTCCGCTGGTGCTGGAGAAGACCACCGAGCCCCCGCCCGGTGGCCCGCTCCCGCAGTACGAGTTCGAGCCGTCCGCCGAAGGCGTCCTGGACGCGCTGCTGCCGCGATACGTCGAAAGCCGGCTGTACGCGTCCCTGCTGGAATCCGCGGCATCCGAGTCGGCGGCGCGGCAGCGGGCGATGAAGTCCGCGACCGACAACGCCGGCGAGCTGATCAAGACCTACACCCGGCGGGCCAACGCCGCCCGCCAGGACGCGATCACGCAGGAGATATCGGAGATCGTCGGAGGCGCCAACGCGCTCGCTCAGGCCTCATAGGCTGAAGGCGGTGCGACGCTCTGCTCGTCGCACCGCCTTCAGGCCAGGGGAGGAAGCCTGGCCGGGAGCGGCGCGATGACGTCTGCCGCGCGGCCGGAGGCACAACGGAACTTGAAGGCGGCGCGGCCATGCCTCTCGTGTGGACGGGTCCCGAGGGAAGCACCGGCACCGACGATCATCACAACCAAAAAGATCAACAAAACCTGATGTTGCGGGCATCCACACGGAGTGGCCGGTGACTTCGGGGCACAAGTGAAACCGCCCAAAGCTGCTGGCATCCTTCAGGTAACGGCCGGTAGCCGCAGGGCACAAGTGGAACTGAGGACGCCATGACCGTCACCACCACCTCGCCCGCCGCGGCGGAGGGCAAGGCCCCTGGGATCGGCCGGGTCGCCCGTGTAATCGGCCCGGTCGTCGATGTGGAGTTCGCACCCGAGGAGATCCCCGAGATCTACCGCGCGCTGCGCGTCGACCGCACCATCAACGGACAGACCGCGACCCTCACCCTTGAGGTCGCGCAGCACATCGGTGAGAACACCGTACGGACGATCTCCATGCAGCAGACCGACGGTCTGGTCCGTGGGGCGCCTGTCCGGGACACCGGTTCGCCGATCACCGTCCCTGTCGGCAACGCCACCCGAGGGCACGTGTTCAACGTGCTCGGCGAGCCGCTGGACGTCCCCAGCGTCGACACCGACGTACGCCGGTCGATCCACGCCACGGCGCCCGCCTTCGACCAGCTCGAGTCGAAGACGGAGATGTTCCCGACCGGGATCAAGGTCATCGACCTGCTGGCGCCCTACGTCCGCGGTGGGAAGATCGGCCTGTTCGGCGGCGCCGGTGTGGGCAAGACGGTCGTCATCCAGGAAATGATCAACCGGGTTGCCAAGCAGTTCAGCGGTGTCTCGGTGTTCGCCGGGGTGGGGGAGCGCACCCGTGAGGGCAACGACCTGTTCCTGGAGATGACCGAGGCCGGCGTCATCGACGACACGGCACTGGTCTTCGGCCAGATGGACGAGCCACCCGGCACCCGGCTGCGGATCGCGCTCGCGGCGCTGACCATGGCGGAGTACTTCCGCGACGTCCAGAAGCAGGACGTGCTGCTGTTCATCGACAACATCTTCCGGTTCACCCAGGCCGGCTCGGAGGTCTCCACCCTGCTCGGACGGATGCCGAGCGCGGTGGGCTACCAGCCGACGCTGGCTGACGAGATGGGCGTCCTGCAGGAGCGGATCACCTCGACGCGTGGCCACTCGATCACCTCGCTCCAGGCGATCTACGTCCCCGCGGACGACATCACCGACCCGGCGCCGCACACCACCTTCACCCACCTCGACGCCACCACGGTGCTCTCGCGGGCCATCTCCGACCTGGGGATCTACCCCGCCGTCGACCCGCTGGACTCCAGCTCCCGCATCCTCGACGCCCGCTACCTCGGGCAGGAGCACTACGACGTCGCCCGCGAGGTGCAGCGCATCCTGCAGCGCTACAAGGACCTGCAGGACATCATCGCCATTCTCGGTATCGACGAACTGTCCGAGGAGGACAAGATTCTCGTCAACCGGGCGCGGCGCATCCAGCGCTTCCTGTCGCAGCCGTTCTTCGTGGCCGAGCAGTTCACCGGTATCCCGGGCACCTTCGTCCCGCTCGAGGACACGATCAAATCCTTCAAGAAGCTGACCGAAGGCGACTACGACCACCTCCCCGAGCAGGCGTTCTTCATGTGCGGCGGTATCGAGGACGCCGAGAAGAAAGCCAAGGAACTCCTCTGACGTGAATGATGTGACGGCAGGAAGGACGGCAGCGCGATGCCGATACGGGTAGCGATCGTCTCGCCGGAGCGGGAGGTGTGGTCAGGGGATGCCGACATGGTCATCGCCCGGACCACGGAGGGTGAGATCGGGGTGCTGCCCAGGCACGTCCCGTTGCTCGGAGTTCTCGTCCAGGGCGGTGAGGTGCGGGTCAAAATCGGTAGCGAGACCCTGACCGTCGCCGTCGACGGCGGTTTTCTGTCCGTGACCGACCAGGGCGTGAGCATTCTCGCCGAGCACGCGACCCTGTCGGCCCCCACCACCTGACCCGGACCAGCGGCAGCGAGAAGGCCGGTGGCGACGCGGAGAACCACAACCACGTCACCACCGGCCTTTGTTGCGTTGTCGGCTGTTGGGTTGTCAGCGGCCCGCGCCGGGCTGCCAGAGGACGTCGCCGCCGGGGTTGGCGACCCGGGAAAGGATGAACAGCAGGTCGGAAAGGCGGTTGAGATAGCGGACGGGCAGGGGGCTGGTGCGGTCCGGGTCGTCCGCCAGCAGGGCCCAGGCCGAGCGTTCCGCACGGCGGGCCACCGTCCGCGCGACATGCAGCAGGGCCGCGCCGGGTGAGCCGCCCGGCAGGATGAACGAGTTCAGCTTGGGCAGGTTCTCGTTGTACCGGTCGCAGGCTTCCTCAAGGCGGTCGATGTAGGCCTGGCTCACCCGCAGCGGGGGGAACGACGGGTTGTCCGCGACCGGCGTGCACAGGTCGGCGCCGAGGTCGAACAGGTCGTTCTGCACCTGGGCCAGCACCGCCCGGACGTCCTCGGGCAGGGCGCCGAGGGCCAGCGCCACGCCGATGGCGGAGTTCGTCTCGTCCACGTCCGCGTACGCGGCCAGCCGCGGGTCGGTCTTGCGGACCCGGGAGGTGTCGCCGAGCGCGGTCGTGCCGTCGTCCCCGGTCCGCGTGTAGATCCGGGTCAGGTGGATGGCCATGTCGCCACACTGTAGGCGCTCCACCGCTGCGCAGGCGCGCGAGCGGCTGTGACCGCGGGTTTTCCGGGAGGGGCGCGGGGCGCGCCGAGTGGATTCCGCGCCGCCCTCCGAGCCGCTGACCAGCGGCATCCGATCATGCCGGGCTGGTGGTTCGTCCCCGCGCCGGGCGGGCATCCCGCGTCCTTTATCGGTATTTGAACGAATTTTTCCCCATGGCGAAAACGCCCGGTACGGGAATGGCGGTCACGGGATTTCCGCGGTGGGGCGCGGGCG
>NZ_CEVIVC010000052.1:33159-34762 GCF_982290645.1 Protofrankia sp. CiP1_Cm_nod4 | reverse complement strand
CCTCGCCGACAGTCTGCGGGTTCTCGGTCCTGGGCATCCGCTGGTCGTCACGATCAAGAGCAACCTGGCCACCGCCACCGCCACCGCCACCGGTGCCGCGGAACGCCCGGGACGGATCAGGAGACTTCTCAGACGATGATCATGGGCGCTCCCGCCGCTGGTGGGCCACCCGGGTGAGGCCACACAAAGCGGGCCTGGCTGGCCGGTGGGGCTGACCGTGGACCGGGCCGGCAGCACGCATCGCGGAACGGTTCCGTGGGCTCGGCGACCCGTCCCGGTTGCCGTCTGACGGCCGATGGCCGGGGCCGGCGCTCGTCGAGCTCGGCCATCGGCCCGGACTACAATCGACCAGTGATGGTAGAAATACACCATCGAAGGTAGAGTTCCACCATGGCCCTGAATATCAAGGATCCGGAGACCGAACAGCTGGCCACCGATGTCGCGGCGCTGGCTGGCGAGACCAAGACCCGGGCAATCAGTGTGGCGCTGAGGGAGCGGTGGGCGAGACTCACCGCCGAGCGGGCAACGACGGACCGCGGCACGCGGCTGTTGCGCTTCCTCACGGACGAGGCATGGCCCCAGATCCCCCAGGGCACGCTCGGGCACGCGCTGACCAAGGCCGAACGGGAGCGGATTCTCGGCTACGGCCCGGAGGGTGTGTGATCGTCGACAGCTCCGCCATCGTGGCTATCCTGCTGCGCGAACCAGGATGGCAGACTCTCCTCGACCAGCTCGCCACCGCCGACGGCCCCCCAGGTGTTGGGGCACCCACGCTGGTCGAGACCGGAATCGTGCTCACCGCGCGGCTTGGTGTCCTCGGGCAGTCACTGCTCGCGCGGTTCTGCCAGGAAAGCGGCATGCGGGATCTTGCGTTCACCGACGCGCACTGGCCGGTCGCGCTCAACGCGTACCTTCGGTACGGCAAGGGCCGCCACCCGGCCGCGCTGAACTTCGGGGACTGCCTGACCTACGCCACCGCCAGCGTCGCGCGGGAGCCGCTGCTCTGCGTTGGCGACGACTTCCCCCGCACCGACCTGCCGCTCGCCATCATCCCCGGGTAGCTTCGCCGTCTCATCCCGCCGGCACCACCGTCTCGGCGGCCACGGTAGGACCCACACTGACACCTGCCCTGTTGGGCACGACGGCGCCCATCCCGACCGGAACGCCATCGGCCACCGTGCGTGGGGCCCCTGGTCGGGGCGCGGTGTCCGTGGGCGTGTCGCGTGTTCACGCTGGGTCGCGTGTCGCGTGTTCGGTTCGGGGGAGGGCGTGCTACGGCACCGCGGTGCTGTTCTGCTGCTCGAAGCGGGCCGGGAAGCTGGCGATGCCGCGCAGGACGAGGTTCCGGCGGTAGGCGAGGTCGTCCGTGAGCGGCGTCATCGTGATGCCTCGCCGGACGAGCTCGCGCAGCACGATCTCCATCTCCAGGCGCGCGAGCGGCGCGCCGAGGCAGTAGTGGATGCCGAGGCTGAACGTGAGATGACGTTTCGCGGGGGTCTGGCCCGCGTACCGGGTGATGTCGAACCGTTCGGGGTCGGGGAACGCCGCCGGGTCCCGGTTGGCCGAGCCGAAGAGCAGCACGACGCCGTCCCCGGCGCTGAAG
>NZ_CEVIVC010000052.1:32459-33134 GCF_982290645.1 Protofrankia sp. CiP1_Cm_nod4 | reverse complement strand
CCTCGCCGGCGCCTACCGGACGGTGGGGCGGGTGGCGGAGGCCATCGGCCTGTACGAGCAGACCCTCACCGACAGTCTGCGGGTTCTCGGTCCTGACCATCCGCTGGTCGTCACGATCAGGGACAACCTGGCCGCTGCCACCGCTGCCGCGGAACGCCCGGGATGGATCAGGAGACTTCTCAGACGGTGACCATGGGCGCTCCCGCCGCTGGTGGGCCATCCGGGTGGGGCCACACAAAGCGGGCCTGGCCGGTGAGTGAGGCTGACCGTGGAGCGGGCCGGCAGCACGCATCGCGGAACAGTTCCGCGGGCGTGTCGGGTGTTCGGTTCGGGGGGAGGTCGTGCTACGGCACCGCGGTGCTGTTCTGCTGCTCGAAGCGGGCCGGGAAGCTGGCGATGCCGCGCAGGACGAGGTTCCGGCGGTAGGCGAGGTCGTCCGTGAGCGGCGTCATCGTGATTCCTCGCCGGACGAGCTCGCGCAGCACGATCTCCATCTCCAGGCGCGCGAGCGGCGCGCCGAGGCAGTAGTGGATGCCGAGGCTGAACGTGAGATGACGTTTCGCGGGGGTCTGGCCCGCGTACCGGGTGATGTCGAACCGTTCGGGGTCGGGGAACGCCGCCGGGTCCCGGTTGGCCGAGCCGAAGAGCAGCACGACGCCGTCCCCGGCGCTGAAC
>NZ_CEVIVC010000052.1:29282-32434 GCF_982290645.1 Protofrankia sp. CiP1_Cm_nod4 | reverse complement strand
GTGTGCCCGGCGAGCCGCGTCCGCTGGTGGGCGAGACGGGTGGTCATGTGCACCGGCGAGTCGTAACGCAGCATCTCCTCGACGGCGGGCGCCGCCAGCCGCGGGGCGGACCGCAGCAGGGCGTACTGGTCCGGGTGGCGGATCAGCGCCAGGATGCCGTTGGCGACCAGGTTGACGCTCGTCTCGTGCCCGGCCACCAGCAGCGTGACGCAGGTCGCGAGCATCTCGTTCTCGGTGAGGATGTCGCCCTGTTCCTCGACGGCGGCGAGCCCGCTGATCAGGTCGTCGGCGGGTTCGGCGCGACGCCGGGCGATGAGGTCGCGGAAGTAGGCCACGAACTCGCGGGCGGCCTGGGAGCGTGCGTCACGCTCCTCGGGCAGCAGGAGCGGATCGGGGTCGAACCCGCGGGCGAGTGCCCCCGACCAGCGCTGGAGGTCCGGGTGGTCCTCGGCCGGCGCGCCGAGCAGCTCGGCGATAACGGTGAGCGGCAACGGGTAGGCCAACGCGGTGACCACGTCGACCTCGCGGGCCTCGACGATCGCGTCGAACAGGTCGGTGACGAGCCGCTCGATGCGGGGGCGCAGGTCGGCCACCGTGCGCGGGGTGAACGCCTTGCTGACCAGCCCGCGCAGCCGGGTGTGGTCGGGCGGATCCATCCAGAGGAACGAGGTCGGCAGGTCGAGCGTGTCGACGCCGGGATGGAACAGCTCGGCCTCGTGGGCGTGGCTCCAGTTGTCGTCCTGGAGAACGGCCGCGCAGTCCTGGTAGCGGGTCACCAGATGCACACCCAGTGGAGTGGGGAAAAGCGGGTCGGCCTCGCGGGCCGCGGCGTACCGGGGATAGGGGTTAGGCCAGTGCTCGGGACTGAACGCGTCGAAGACGACCCGTGGCACGTCGGCGTGAGAAGTGGCGACGTCCGGCTCGATGTCCGTTTCGTGCGCGCTCACTGGTCTCCTCGGAATGCGGTGGGCCGGATACCGTGCTGGCCGGTCGGTGGTCAGTCCTGGAGGCGGACCGGGAGGGTGTCCAGCCCGTGGATGGCGACCGTGTCCCGCCAGACGGGTTCGCCGGTCAGGGAGAGCCCGGGGGCGCGGCGCAGGAGGGTGTCCACGGCGATCTGGGTCTCCAGTCGGCCGAGGTGCGCGCCGAGGCAGTAGTGGAGCCCTTCGCTGAACGACAGGTGGCGCGGCGCGGGCGCGGGGCCGGCGAACCGGGTGATGTCCAGCCGTTCCGGATCGGTGTACACGGCCGGGTCGCGGTTGGCGGCGGCGGTCAGGACGACGATGCCCTCCCCCCGCGCGAACGTGTGCCCGGCCAGTTCCCGTTCCGCCAGCGCGACCCGGTGGGTGAACTGCACGGGCGGCTCGTAGCGGAGCAGTTCGTCGACGGCGGGCGCCGCGAGATCGGGATCGGCGAGCCAGCGCGCGATCTGGTCGGGGTTGCGCAGGAGGGCCACGACACCCTTGCCGATCAGGTCGGAGATGGTCTCGTATCCTCCGATCAGCAGCCCCACGGCCAGCCCGAGCGCCTCCCGGCCGCTCAGTTCGCCGCGGTCCTCGGCCGCGCACATCCCGCTCAGCATGTCGTCGCGGGGATCCTCGCGACGCCGCGCGAGCAGCGCCGCGAAGTACGCCTCGAACTCCCGCATGGCCTCCGGCCTGCGCGCCAGGCTCTCGGGCGACTGCAGAATGTCCGGGTCCGTGCCGCGGACGATCTCCAGCGACCACCTCTGGACGGCCGGGTGGTCCTCGATCGGGATGCCGAGCATGTCGCCGATGACGGTGAGCGGCAGCGGACGCGCGAACGCCTCCATCAGGTCGGCCTCACCGGCCTCGATCGCCGTGTCGAGCAGCGCGTTGACGAGCTCTTCGATCCGCTGCCGGAGCCCCTCGGTGTTGCGCGGGACGAACGCCCGTTTGACCAGCCCTCGTATCCGGGTGTGGTCCGGCGGGTCCATCCGCAGCATCGACCCCGGCACGTCGTCGGGAGCCACTCCTGGCCGGAAGGGATTGATGCCCGCCTCGTAGCCGTGGCCCCACAGCGCGTCCGTGAAAACCGTCGAGCACTCCTCGTAGCGCGTCGCCATGAGAATATCCGGCCTGATCGGGTACAGCGCGGCGAAATCGCGGACGGCCGCGTACCGCGGGTAGGGGTTGGATCGGTGCGCGGGATGAAAGGCGTCGAAGACAACCTGCGGCGCAACGGACACGTCCACATCCCTCTCTCGGCACGGGTGTCACGAAATTATCCTGCCGGAATTCTGCGCGGTCACGGTCTCCGCCGGCTGCCGGCGGATGAACATCCTTCGAACTAATCCGGTGACGATGTCGATGAAATGCTCACATGAATTCCGGTGCGCCGCAAGAACGCCTATGGCGCCATCGGAAAAACGGATCGCCGGCGTAACGTCCGGAGCCGCGAATCCCGGGACACGTCGAGAGCGCTGGCGGGGGAGGCTCCTCCGACGGTGATCGCGGACGGTCCTGTCGCTGCGGGCCGTACGGGCTGGGCTGTCCGGGTGAGCGGAACTGCCGTTCGGCTGGACCGGGGCGTGCCCGCTGCTCTTTAAGGCCGGTTGATACGCCGGGTGGCCGGTTGGTGTGCAATATCATACTGACGGGTGTGTCGCGACCGCTTTCGCCGCTGATCGATGCCGCCGCTCTCGCCGCGCGCCTCGGGGATCCCGGGTTGCGTGTCCTCGACGCGACCGTGCACATCAGCTGGCCACCCGACGTCAAGGGGCTTCAGGCGGCCAGCGGCCGGCCGGACTACGAGCGTGCCCACATCCCCGGGGCGGCCTTCGCCGATCTTGCCGGTGAGCTGTCGGACCCGGACGTGCAACTGCCGTTCACGTTGCCCGACGCCGAGCGTTTCGCCGTCGCGGCGGGCCGGCTGGGCATCGGCCCTGACAACGAGGTCGTCTACGCCCATCTGCCTGGCTGACCGCGTGCTCTGGCTGGCGGCGGGTGTGTTCCGCGGGGCTGCCCCGGGCGGCTCAGGTGCTGTCGGGGGCAGCCGCGGGCGGGGTGTGGGTGGCCGTGGTGTGGGTGACGGAGTGGGCGGCGTTGTCGGGCGGGGTGTTGTCGGGGACTGCCGCGGCGGAGACGGTCTGCTCGTCGGTGGCGCCGCGGGGCCTGGGCGGAGCTGGGACC
>NZ_CEVIVC010000052.1:23473-28545 GCF_982290645.1 Protofrankia sp. CiP1_Cm_nod4 | reverse complement strand
TGGCCCGTTTCGGCTGCCTGGGCGGGGCGTCGGCGTCGGAGGGCGGCGTGCGCGGGGCGGGCGCGCGGGCCGGGCCGTCAGCCGGGCCGCCGGCCAGGTCATCGGCCGAGGACGACCGCTGTGCGGCGGGGCGGCGTCCCTGTCGCGCCGCCGCACGCCGGGGCGGATCAGCGGCCCTGTCGCCGTCGTGGTCAAGCCCGGCCCTGCTGTCGCTGCCGTGGCCGTCGCTGGTATCGCGGCTGTCGGTGGTGCCGTGGCCGTCGCTGGTATCGCGACTGTCGGTGGTGCCGTGGCCGTCGCCGGTGCCGTGGCTGTCGGTGGCGTCGCGGTCGTCGGCCGCCGTCGAGGGCGGTGGTATCACTACCCGGGTGTCCGGTAGCCGCGGCGGGACGAACAGGCCCCGCGAGGAGGCCGACGCCAGCGGCCGGATCATGCCGGCGCTCATTTCGACGGCGGGCTCCGGCAGCTGGCGGCCGGGCCGGTTCGCCCAGGCCGCGTGCTCGGCCGCCGCGGATCCGGGCTGGGCGAAGCCGGGCTGCCAGTACTCCATCTCGGCGCGGAACGCCCCCGTGCTGCCGAGCTGGCAGAGGATGCCGATCGCGCCCAGGGTGACGCGGTGCATCAACAGATAGGAAGGGGGCAGGTTGAGCAGGCGGCCGAGCTGGGCCGCGGGGGAGCGGGGGTCGCCCAGCCGGATGGCCTCGCCTCGTAGCCAGTCGCGGGAGAAACGGAACGTCTCGGTGGTGACGGGCTCGAGGAGCGGTACCAGGTAGTCGAGGAGGTCCGCCGGCTTCATCCTCACCGTCGGCAGGATGAACCGCTCCGCCCGCAGGCCCGCCAGGACCGCTTCGCCGTTGCCGTCCAGTGCCAGCCGGCTGAGCCGGCCGACGGGTTCGGGCAGCCCGTCCGGGAGGCGGTTGACCGCGCCGAAGTCCAGCACGCCCAGGCGGCCGTCCGGGAGCAGCCGGAAGTTGCCGGGATGCGGGTCGGAGTGCAGCAGCCCGGCCCGCGCCGGGCACGAGTACAGGAAACGCACGAGCAGCAGCCCAGCCCGGTCACGTTCGGTGTCCGTACCGCTGTTTATGATCGTTGACAGGGGCTTGCCGTCGATCCACTCCGTGACCAGGACGTGGTCGGTCGCGGCGACGGCGCTGGGCACGTGGATGTCGAGGTCGTGGTCGAACGCCTCGGCGAAGGCCGTCTGCCAGGCCGCCTCCAGGCGGTAGTCGAGCTCCTCGAGGATGCGCTCCTTCAGCTCGGCGACCAGCGGCTTGATGTCCAGACCGGGGACGATGGCGCTGAACAGCCGAGCCGCGCGCCCGAGCTGGGTGAGGTCGCTGAGCAGCGCCGGGCCGATGCCCGGATACTGGATCTTGACGGCGACATCTCGGCCGTCCGCCCACACGGCGCGGTGTACCTGGCCGATGCTGGCGGCGGCGGCCGGCGCGTCGTCGAAGCTGCGGAAGTTCGTCTGCCAGTCCGTGCCGAAGTCGCCGGCGAGCACCCGGTGGACCGAAGCCGCGGGCAGGGCGGGCGCGGTGTCCTGGAGCTTGGTCAGCGCCGCCCGGTAGGGCCGGGCGATCTCCTCGGGCAGTGCCGCCTCGAAGACCGACAGCGCCTGCCCGAGCTTCATCGCGCCGCCCTTGAGCTCCCCGAGGACGCGGAAGATCTGGGCGGCGGTCCGCTGCTGCAGCTCCGTGGCGACGATCTCGGCGGGGCGCCCGCCGAGTCGCTTACCCGCGCCGATCGTGGCCCGCCCGGCGAAGCCGAGAGGGAGGCTTGCCAGCTTGGCGGTGCGGACGACCGCGCGTTTTGGGATTTCGGACACAGCTCCATCGTGCCTGTTCTGCGGGCGGGAGACAGGAGGGAACGCCGCTTGGAATTTTAATACTACTCTTTGTGGTCGATGTGGTTGGCCTGGCTGATGGCGGACCGGTGGCGCTCCGCTCCGCCTGGTCACGACGCCCGTTCCGTCCACTCGAAGGCGTCGGCTTCGCCCGGATCCCCGTCCGTCGGATCCCCGTCCGTCGGCCAGCCGTCGGCGTCACCGGCGCCCGCGGCTGCCAGCCGCCGGGCGCTACGGCAGGGACATGAGGGGTGGATCGACCACGATCGGCGTCGCAGCCGCAGGTCGGAGACTGTCATCTCCAGCGTCCCGTCGATGGTCGGCAGCTCGTCGGCTGTTGGCCGGCACGGCTGCTCCGGCGGCTCGGCCCGACCGGGCCGGGCGATGCCACGGACGCGACGGTCGCCACGGTCGCTGTGGTCGACAAGGGTGAGCGCCTGCATGGCGGTGAGCCCGGCGGCGACGGTGGCGAGCGCCACGTCGCAGGCGTCGACCCCGGTGTCCGGGCGGCGGGACAGCTGCAGGGCGAGCAACGGCCAGGACGGTTCCATCGCGTGGCGACACAGATGCTGACAGTGCAGGCACGAGGTCACCCCGGGCAGGACCAGCGGCCCGATCACCGCGGTGGTCTCACGAACGCCGGCAAGCAGATGGGGGATGCCGGAGCGTTCCAGCTCAAGCGACTCCCGCGGGTGGACGACCGGTATGCCGGCCGGTGTGACGACGACGAGATCGGGGCGGAACGGCACGGGATGCCGGCACCGGCGTGGCGCGTGGGGGCGTGTCACCCGCGCGATCGCCGCGGTGGCGGCGGCCGAACGGGGCCGCCCGACGTCGTCGAGACGGGCTCCACCCGGCGCGACATCGGCCGCCCTGGTCGTACCGGTGTCGTCGACGACCACGTGCCCGACCCCGGCGGCGGCCAGCAGGGCCGCCACCTGAGCGCCGATCCGGCCCGCCCCGCGGACCTGGATCCGGGCCCGGCGGCGGGCCGCCATCGCTCGCCGGGCATGTTCCGGGTCGGCCGAGCCCAGGGACATCGCCGCCAGGTCCGGCTGGAGGCGCTCCTGGTCCAGCACGGGCGGTGGGGAGCGGTCGGCCGGGCCGGCGTCCGTCAGCAGGCCCGTCCGCTCCAGCAGGAGGACGAGGTCCGCCCGAGTGGCGTCCAGCGAGCTGAGGACCTGCTCACGGGAGCGGGTACCGTCCAGCAGGTCGAGCACGGAGGCGTCCCGCGCCGTCAGCCCGCCGAGGACGATCGCCCGCGCCGGGTCGACGCCGATCTGGAGGGTGGAGCCGTCCCGCCAGAGCCGGCGCAGGCCGGGCTTGAGCATGGGGCGCATCGCGTCCTCCCCGACAGCAGATGACCGGATCGTGATCATATGGTCTCACGCTGTGCCCCATCATGGACATATATCCATTTTTCTGTGGATATTCTGCCGGTGCCGGAGAAGATGCGCCGGTAGCTGTGGACAACTCCCTGCCTGGGCAGGGGCCCCTGCCCAGGGCATGGGCCCCACGGGTGCCATGGGTGACTCGCGTCCGCGCTGGGACGGTTCCTCGCGCACGGTCTGCGCCGGACATCCCATGTTCCTGGGTGTCAATCGGCGGTGCCAAGTGCGACGGTATGCGGCCAGACGGTTGTGGGCTGTGGATGCCGGGGCCGGCTGGTGCCGGGGGCGGCGGCCTCGGGATGCCGTACAGCCGCCGAACGCGCGATGATCCGCCGCGCGCTCGGCGGCCTCGGGGTAACCGTCCGGCCCGAGGAGCGGGCCCCGGGGATGGGGCATGCCTTCCGGGGAAGGTCAGGGAACTATGATGCCGGCGCCTTGCCGAGGATCCTGTTGATCGTGGTTCCGCAGACCGGGCAGGTGCCCCGGGCCATCCGGCGCCCGGAGTCGCTCACCCGGACCTCGCCCTGGTAATGCCGTTTGTCCTTGCATTTGACGCAGTAGCCCTCGTACGTCTCTGCCACTCGTTCTCCCTCTCACCGGCGCCCGCTGACGGGCCGCTGGTTCGTAACGAAGCGCAACGAAGAAGGCCGGCACCAACAGCCGGCCGGGAGCCATCCTCCTCAGGCTGTCGACCCCGCCGCGCGCCACCCCCTGGCCGGGGCCACGGCTGGTTTTCCGTTGTCCCACAGTGGTTGCCGTGTTCGCCGCCGGCTCCCGCGGCGGCGGCGGATGCGGCGGCGGATGCGGTGGTGGCCCGGTGATGGCCCGTGGTGGAAGCGGTGCGCGCCCGGTCATGTCCGACAGCACCGGAAGCCGTGAGGCTCTACGCTCGGGAGGGCCGCTGACGGGGCGGGAAAAACACGGCCGCGCCGTCCTCGCCCGTATCAGCCAGGCAACATCAACCGGACAACATAAACCAGACAACATCAACCAGGTAACGTGGGCCTTCAGGAGTCGATCGTGTCCGAACCGCTGCTGGTCGAACGTCCCGCCGACGGCGTGGTCCTGCTGACGTTGGCCCTGCCCGAACGGCGCAACGCGATGACCGTGGCGCTGACCGCGGCGTGGTCGGCGGCGCTGGACACGATCAGCGCCGATCCTGACGTGCGGGCCGTCATTGTCACAGGGCAGGGGCGCGCGTTCTGCGCGGGCGGCGATCTCGACTGGATCGACCCGAGGCGCAACATCGACTCCGGCGCGGACCGGCTGCGGGCGAAGATGCTCCCCTTCTACCGGACCTGGCTGAAGATCAGATCGCTGGAGGTGCCCACGATCGCCGCGGTCAACGGCGCCGCGGTGGGCGCCGGCCTGTGCCTGGCGCTCGCCTGTGACCTGCGGTTCGCGGCCGAGGGCGCGACCTTCTCCGCCCCCTTCACCCGGCTGGGGATGCATCCGGGGATGGCCGCCACCCGGCTGCTGCCGGAGGCCGTGGGAGTGCTGCGGGCCCGCGAACTGATCTTCACCGGACGGGTCGTCGACGCGCGGGAGGCCGTGGAGATCGGCCTGGTCAACGCGGTGGTGCCGGCTGCCGACCTGGTCGCCACCGCGCTGGAGACCGCGCTGCGGATCGCCGCGGCGGCCCCGGTCGCGACCCGGCTGGCCAAGGTCGCGCTGAAGGGTGAGGACGACATCGAGCAGGTGCTGCAGTGGGAGGCGCTCGCCCAGGCCACCACCATGGCCAACGGTGAGGCCGCCGAGGGGATCCAGGCGCAGCTGGACCGGCGGTCGCCCGCGTTCGCGCCGGTAGCCGCCGCCGGCTGACGCCGGTAGCCGCC
>NZ_CEVIVC010000052.1:17070-23448 GCF_982290645.1 Protofrankia sp. CiP1_Cm_nod4 | reverse complement strand
CCGGAAACCGCCGGGCTGGTGCCGGCAGCCACGGCCAGCTCGCCCGGCCGGCCCGTGTATCGCGGTGAGCAGCACGACGGCCATGTCGGGCGAGGAGAAGAAACCCGTCAAACTATGGCCGCGTGGTGGTTACGGTCAACGACCGCCGCGCGGGCCATCGGGCGGATCCGGGTCGTGTGTGCCCGCAGGCCCGGGGGGTTCCTTCGGTGACTCGTTCGGTGACTTCGGCGGCGGGGTGTCCCGGAGCCGCTCGAGTTCCGAGATTGGATCTCCCACGGTGCTGGCGGTGTCACTGTTGGCGAACCGTTGCGGGTCGGCGAGGTCGTCGGCGTCCGGGAGCAGGTCGGGATGGGCCCACAGCGCGTCCCGCTCGTCGATCCCTCTGGCCTCGCCCACGGCAGCCCACAGGGCGGCTGCCTCGCGCAGTTTGCGGGGACGCAGGTTGAGGCCGACGAGCGTGGCGAAGGTCTGTTCGGCCGGCCCGCCCTCGGCCCGCCGCCGGCGCACCATCTCGCGCAGCCTGGACGCCGCCGGCAGGTTCTTCGCCGCGGCGGCGTCGGTGACCGTCTCCACCCAGCCCTCGATCAGCGCGAGGATCATCTCAAGGCGGGCCAGCGCCGCGGCCTGCTCGGGCGTGGTCGCGTCGTCGAAGACGTCACCGCCGAGCGCTTCGGCGAAACTCGCCGGGTCCATCAGCCGGGACGGATCCATCAGCCGGGACGGGTCGAGCATCGTCATCGCCCGCGAGACCGCGTTCGGGTCGACCGCGATGCCCCGCGCGTACTCCTCGACCGTGCCGAGGACGTGCCCGCGCAGCCACGGGACATGGGCGTACAGACGCTGGGACGCGGCTTCGCGCAACGCCAGGTAGATCCGGACCTCGGTGGGGTCGACCTCCAGGCCGGCGCCGAACGCCTCGACGTTGGCCGGTACGAGCGCGGCCGTGCGGGCCGGGCCCAGCGGCAGCCCGACGTCGGTGGCGGAGACCACCTCGCTGGCGAGCAGGCCCATCGCCTCGCCGACCTGGGCGCCGAACAGCATCCCGCCGATCCTGTTGATCATTTGGATGATCGGGCCGCCGGCGGACGCCAGCTGGCCCAGGTCAAGGCTGGGTGGGAGCTGAGCGGCGAGTTCCGGCGGCAGCCCGGCACCGAGGTCGCCCATCTGGTCGCCCAGTTGCGCGAGCCCGCCGGAGATACCGCCGCGCATGGCGTCGGCCACCCGGGCGGCCACCGGATCGCACAGTGTCCGCCAGACGGGCAGCGTCACCTCGATCCATCTGCCGCGCGTCCATCCCTCGGCGGCCGTGGCCCCGGCGGGAAGGGGCGTCACAGGGTCGAGCCAGACGTCGGCGAGCCGGACCGCCTGCCGGACGGCCTCGATGTCGGCTTCGGTGACAGCCCGGTCGCCGTCACCGAGGGTACGTACCGCGACCTGGCGCGCGAGCTCCCAGTTGACCGGTCCGTCGTGCCAGGACAGCAGGCGTTCGAGTTCGGCGAAGAACGGGGCCCCGGTGCCGAACGGCATGCCGGAGCCGCCGCCCGCGCCACCCGAGGACGAGCCGCCCGGGGTGAAGCCGAACGGGAAGCCGCCGCTCATCGCCACCGCCCCCGCCGGGAGGAGGTGCGCTGCGGTTCATGGACCCTGGATCCGGACATGCACCAACGGTAGTGCGTTTTCCTGGCGATGCCGAAACGACGTCACCAGGACTGCCGACGGGGCGGCCCATGACCGCCGGTGAAAGCCACGAGCCGGACAATCCGTCCGCCGGCTGCCTCTGCATACCATGGCTCCCACCGCCTGGATCCCACCGCTGGATCCTGGATTCCACTCCTGAATCCCACTGTCGTCCCAACCGGGGTACCAGGGCTGTCGCCGCTGCCGGCTGTCGCCGGCGACCGGTGAGCTCGAAGGGGCCGGCACCGCGATGATCATGCCCGGCTGTCGCCGACAGCCGGTGAGATTCGTCCCAGTGCCCGTCGGATGCCGCTGCCGTGACAGATGTCCCGGCGTCCCGGCGTCCCGGCGTCCCCTGGCCGCCTCCTGGCCGCGTCCCGGAGGGCGCCTCTGCCGCTCGAAGCCGGTGCCGGCCGGATGGCCGCCCTACGCGCGGACTACGGTCGGGCACATGGGCGATATCCACGCTGGCCCCGGCCCGGCTGCTGGCCCCGGCCCGGCTGCTGGCCCCGGCCCGGCTGCTGGCCCCGGCCCGCGGCGCGCCGCCCGCGACGCGGCCGGTCGGCCGGGTGCGCCACGGGTCGTCCTCGCGTCGGTCCGGGCGGAGGAACTGTCGGTCGACGAGTGCCTGCGGGCCGTCCGCGAGCCCGGGGTGGGGGCGGTCGCGCTCTTCGTGGGCACGGTACGTGATCACGACCACGGGCGCGCGGTCACCGAACTGGAGTACACTGCCCACCCGCGTGCCGGCGCCGAGATCACACGCGTGGCGGACGATGTGGCTGCCATGTACCCGGTGCTCACCGTTGCCGTCACTCATCGTACGGGACTACTCGGTATCGGTGACATCGCCGTTGTCGTCGCGGTGGGGGCCGCGCACCGCGACGAGGCGTTCGCGGCCTGTCGTCGCCTGATTGACGAGGTCAAGGCCCAGGTGCCGATCTGGAAGCGGCAGGTCTTCGCGGACGGTTCGTCGGAGTGGGTGGGAGCCTGCTGAGCGTGGCTTACCATGAAGGTCGCCTCCCTTCCCCCGTCTCGACGCCGAGGCCGCCATGTGGTTCCTGCTCATCCCGCCTGTCGCCGTTCTGGTCACCCTTGTCTGGTTCGCCCTGCGCTCGCGCCCGGAACGCCGGCCCGAAGCACTGATCACCGTTGAGGGCTACCGGCGCAGCATGGCCGCTCTGGCGCGGCCGCTGCACTCGTCCCATGATCCGTCCAGTCGTGACCGGAGCTGGGCGTCCCGGGCCGGCGGCCGCCCGCCGGACCCGCGGTCGCCGGACGCGCCGTAGCCGCCGCCCCGTGGCGGATCCGCCCGTGTGGGCCCGGCCGTTGCGGGCCACACGAGCGGTTGCGCCACAGTTATGCCACTTTTTTGTGATCACTTTTTTGTCAGCTCGCTAGACTGCGAACATGACGCGGCGTATCCAGACACTCGTTGTTGCGTCCACGTTGTCGTTACTGCTCGTGGTCGTCGGGCTGTGGCTGCCGGTGCCGTTCGTGCTGCTCTCGCCCGGGCCGGTCACCGACACGCTCGGGCGTACCGACGGCAAGCCGTTGATCGAAATAGAGGGCCGGCAGACCTACCCGACCTCGGGGCGGCTCGAGCTGACGACGGTCGAGGAGATTCCCCGGCTCAACGTCCTCGGCGCGGTCCGCGGCTGGCTCAGCAGCGACCAGGCCGTGGTGCCCCGGGAGCTGGTCCAGCCGCCGGGTACCAGCGAGGAGCAGATCCGCCAGGAGAACACCGCGGCGATGATCGACTCGCAGGACCAGGCGACCGCCGCGGCTCTCGGCGAGCTCGGTGTCGCCGCGACCGGGACGTCCGTGGTCGTCTACCAGCTCGGTGCGCGCTCGCCCGCCGAGGGCAGGCTGCTGCCGGGCGATGTGATCGTGTCCGTGAACGGCGCCGCCATCACCACGCAGGGGCAGCTGCGGGACGAGATAGCGCGGGTCCGCCCCGGGCAGGCGGTGGCCATCTCCTACGTCCGGGACGGTGGCGCGCCCGCGCAGGCCGACATCATGACGGTGCCCGCGCCGGACGACCCGTCCCGGCCGGTCATCGGGATCATCACCACCGAGAAGCGCAGCTACCCGTTCACGGTGACGATCAGGCTCAAGGACGTGGGCGGACCGAGCGCCGGGCTGATGTTCGCTCTCGGCATAGTCGACCTTCTCGGGCCCGAACAGCTCACCGGCGGCCGGACGATCGCGGGCACCGGCACCATCGACGCCGCCGGCACGGTCGGGCCGATCGGCGGCATCCAGCAGAAGCTCCTCGGCGCCCGCCGCTCCGGCGCGGTCGCCTTCCTCGTCCCGGCCGGGAACTGCGCGGACGCCCGGGAGTCCGCCCCGGGCGGCCTGCGGCTCATCCGGGTCGAGACGTTGCAGGACGCCATCGGCGACCTGCACGCCCTCGCCGACAATCCCCAGGCGAACGTCCCCAGCTGCTGAGCGCCCGCGCCCGCCCGAGAAGCCTCACCCGTTGGCACGGCCATCCCGGCGGGTGACGGCTGCCGGCAAGCCGGCCACCTGACGGACACACCGGCCGGTGGGCCTGTCCCGGCCGGGAAACGATCCTCCGGTCAGGGAAAGGCGCCGGTCAGTGGAAGGTCGCGAGCAGGCCGTCCACGAGGCCGTCGGCGAGGTCCGGGTCGACCACCAGCTCCTCGTCCCCGCGTACCCGCAGGCAGGACGCGTGCTGCCCGTCGCGGGTCACCCCGACCGCGAGCCGCACGTCCTGGCGCTCGGGATGGCTGGCCGCCCAGATCTCGATGTCCGCCTCCTCGTAGGGGGCTTCCTGCTCGGCGCTCGGGGGCAGCACGACGAGCTCGGTGACCAGGACACAGCCAAGGACCTCCTGCGGCCAGCCGATGCCGGCCAGCACCTCGTCCAGGCGCCCGGGGGGCAGGGGCTCCTGCTCGACCGGGGTGAGCGAGCCGGGGACGATCTGGCCGATGTGCGCGGCCAGGGCCGGCTCGCGGGCGACGAGCTCGGACGTGTCCGCCAGCGCGTACACCTGACTGGGCTGGTCCCAGCCCAGATCGGCCACGTGCCGCTCGACCTCCAGCACAACGGATGTCAACTCACTGATGTCGGGGCTGCTCACTAGCCCATCCTCTCCGATGGTGCCAGTCGGGCACTGGCGTAGGTTGCCTTCCAGGTGGACAACCTGGTCGTGTGCCCCCGACACAAGGAGAAGCGAGTGGCAGCAGCCCGCAGGCCACTGGTGGCGCGTACCCGCATCCTCATCCCCACTCTGGTCGTGCTCATCGTTCTGGTCGTTCTACTCGGCGTCTTCACCCGGGTCTACACCGACCTGCTCTTCTTCCGGTCGGTCGGCTTCGGCAAGGTCTTCAACACCGTCCTGTCGACACGGATACTGCTGTTCGTCGTCTTCGGTGCGCTGATGGCCGTCGCGGTGGGTGCCAACCTGCTGCTCGCGTACCGGCTGCGGCCCTCGGTGCGCCCGCTCTCCCTCGAACAGCAGAATCTCGAGCGCTACCGGGCCGGCATCGAACCGTACGCGGTGCTGATCCTGTTCGGCGTGTCGATCCTGTTCGGCATAGTAGCGGGTGTCTCGGCGTCCGGCCGGTGGCGGACCTGGCTGTTGTGGCGCAACGGGGAGTCCTTCGGGCAGCGGGACGCCCAGTTCCACCGCGACATCAGCTACTACGCCTTCACCTACCCGTTCCAGCGTTTCCTGCTCGGCTTCCTGCTGACCATCGTGGTGCTGTCGTTGCTGGTGACGCTGGTGACGCACTACCTGTTCGGCGGTATCCGGCTGCAGACGCAGAGCGAGCGGGTGGTGCCGGCGGCGAAGGTGCACATATCCGTCCTGCTGGGCCTGCTGGCCCTGCTGAAGGCGTGGGCCTACTACCTCGACCGCTTCGGGCTGGTCTTCTCCTCGCGCGGGGCGGTGCGCGGGGCCTCCTACACCGACACGCACGCGGTACTTCCCGCGAAGCTCATCCTGTTGTTCATCTCATTGCTGTGCGCGGTGCTGTTCATCTACAACATCTTCCAGCGGGGATGGACGCTGCCCCTGCTGTCCGCCGGGATACTGGTGCTGTCCGCCCTGGTGGTGGGAGGCATCTACCCGGCGATCGTCCAGCAGTTCCAGGTCCGGCCGAACGAGGCCTCCCGGGAGGCGCCCTACATCTCGCGGAACATCGCGGCCACCCGCGCCGCGTACGGGATCGACCAGATAAGACCGCAGCCCTACGACGCGTCCACCACACCCGACACGGCCAAGCTCGGCGCGGACTCGGCGACGCTGTCCAACGCGCGCCTGCTGGACCCGAACGTGCTCTCCGCGACCTACGACCAGCTCCAGCAGATCCGTGGCTACTACGGCTTCCCGGCCTCGCTCGACATCGACCGTTACACCATCGCCGGCGCCGACGGGCGCGACGGCACCCAGGACTACGTGGTCTCCGTCCGCGAGCTCGACCAGGGCGGTCTCGCGCCGCAGCAGCGGAACTGGATCAACCTGCATCTGACGTACACCCACGGCAAGGGGTTCGTCGCGGCGCCGGCGAACATCGTCGACAGCTCCGGACGCCCGGTCTTCACCGAGCAGAACCTGCCGCCGACCGGCCCGCTGAACGTACGGGAGAGCCGGGTCTACTTCGGCGAGCTGTCCCCGGACTACTCGATCGTCGGCACCCGGCAGGCCGAGATCGACGGGCCGGGCGACGCCGCCGG
>NZ_CEVIVC010000052.1:10443-16723 GCF_982290645.1 Protofrankia sp. CiP1_Cm_nod4 | reverse complement strand
CGGCGGCGTCTCGGTCGGCTCGACGTTCCGGCGGGCCCTGTTCGCGTTGCGCTTCCAGGAGAAGAACATCCTGCTGTCGAGCGACATCACCGACAGTTCCCGGATCCTCTACGTGCGTAACCCGCGGGACCGGGTGAGCAAGGTCGCGCCCTGGCTGACCCTGGACGGCGACCCCTACCCCGCGGTCATCGACGGCCGGGTGACGTGGATTCTCGACGGCTACACGACCACCGACGGATACCCCTACGCCCAGCGCCGCACCCTCGGCTCGGTGACCGCGGACGCGGTGACCACCCGGGTGGCCAACCGGGCCAACCAGGCCGCGAACGAGGTCAACTACATCCGGAACTCCGTGAAGGTCACCGTCGACGCCTACAACGGGACCGTCGCGCTCTACGCCTGGGACGAGGCGGATCCCGTCCTGAAGACCTGGATGAAGGCGTTCCCGGGCAGCGTGAAGCCGAAGAGCGACATTCCCGCGTCCCTGCTGAGCCATCTCCGTTACCCGGAGGACCTCTTCAAGGTGCAGCGGGACCTCCTCGCCTCCTACCACGTGACCGATCCGCGTGAGTTCTACTCACAGGAGGACTTCTGGGCGGTCTCACCGGCCCCGGACGACCAGAACCAGACACAGCCGCCGTTCTACGTCTACAGCCAGCTGGTCGGGCAGTCGCAGCCCACCTTCAACCTGACCTCCCCGCTGCTGGCGCGGGCGTCGTCGAAACTCGCCGCCTACATGGCGGTGTCGAGCGATCCCGGCAGCTACGGCGAGTTCCAGGTCCTGCAGCTGCCCAAGGGCGTCACGATCAACGGGCCGGTCCAGGTGCAGAACCTCATCGAGTCCAACGCGAAGATCTCCCAGGAGCTCAACCTGCTGCGCGGCCAGGGCTCCCGGACCATCCAGGGGAACCTGCTGACCCTGCCGGTGGCGGGCGGGCTGCTCTACGTCGAGCCGTACTACGTCCAGGCGCGGGAGAACGCCGTGTACCCGACCCTGCAACGGGTGGCGGCCGTCTACGGCGAGAACATCGGTTTCGCGCCGACCCTGGGCGAGGCGTTGAGCCAGGTCTTCGGCACGAGCGTCGGCGGTACGCCCGGCGGCGGCACGGGCGGCACGGGCGGTGCTGGCGGTACGGGCGGCACCGGCGGTACGGGACCGGAGAGCCCCCCGCCGGGCGGCACGAACGACCCGCAGATCCGGCAGGCGATCGCCGACGCCGACCGCGCCTTCACCGCCGGGCAGGACGCGCTGCGCAAGAGCCCGCCCGACTTCACCGCCTACGGCAACGCGCAGAAGGACCTCTCGGACGCCCTGGACCGGCTGGGGCGGCTGACCGCGGCGCCACCGCCGCCAGCGAGCCCCGCGCCTTCGCCGCCGCCAGCGAGCCCCGCGCCGCCGCCGTCTCCCGGGCCCGCCGAGCCGGGCTCCCCGGCGCCGCCGGCCGCCGCTCCCGGCGGCGTGCCACCGGCGCCACCGGCAACCATGGCCCCCGCCGGGGCGCCGGGAGGGTAAGCCCGGCCGCCGGCCGGAAGATTCGATCATGTCCATTTGACACCCCCCACCCCGCGTCTTGTATGGTGAAGACACACCGACGCGGGGTGGAGCAGCTCGGTAGCTCGCTGGGCTCATAACCCAGAGGTCACAGGTTCAAATCCTGTCCCCGCTACCAAGTAAGTTCATAATCCAGAAGCCCTCTCGCCAGAAAATGGCGAGAGGGCTTCTGGATTTTTGTCGACAGGACTCTCCGCGCCCTTGTAGTAGAGCTCGGTGTCGCGCATCACACTCTCGGTGATCTGCTGGCGTGCCGTGTCCCAGCCGTCGCGCGGGATCGGCTGCGTCGAACAACCTTTACCCTGTCCCGCTACCAACGCTGCGGATTGGCCGCCGCCGGACTCGCCGCGCTCCATGCCGAGTACCCGGCCTGTCCTGTCACGCCCTCGGCGGCCACTTCCACGACTCCGAGTCCCTCCGGGCCGCTGCCGGCGCCGACGGCCCAGGTAGCTACCAGCGGCGCCACACGACATCTGCTTGCACATCACCGCCAGGGGGAGGCTGACTGACGCACGACGCTCGGCAGCGGCCCCGTCGCGTACGTCTCCCGCGAGACCGAAATGATCACATGCACCGCGTGGCCTTCCACGGTTTGTTCTGGCTCCTCAGGCCACTGCGGCGACTGCCGACAGCGTAGAACGTCGTCGAATTTTACCTATTCGTCTTAGAAGTGGATACAAGAAGGATGTTATTGACACCTCCGCGGAGCGTCAGCCATCCTGGTGTCAGGATTATCGAAGTTGCATCTGTTTCTGAGGCAGGCTGGTTGCACATGACACGAGCGATCCCCCCTTCGCTGGCGCCTGTGCTGGAGCAGCTGGAGCTGGAGGAAGCGGATCTGGTGACGACAGCGCGGCTTGACGATCTGGTCCGCGCGGCTGGTATCCGCACGGCTACCCGGACAGTCGCGGCCCGGCTGCGTGAGCGTGGCTGGCTGTTGCCGACTGGCCAGCGCGGCGTGTGGGAGTTCGCTCCGGCAGCGGTGGCCGGTCCTTACAGCCGCGGCGGGCACACCCGCCTGCTGCGTTCGGTCCTCGCTCGCAGCGAGGTCGCCTGTGGCCTGACTTTCCAGGCAGCCGCGTGGGCGCTCGGCCTGGCGGACCGGGCCCCAACGCGTGTCGAGGTCACGGCGGTGAGTGAGCGTGATGCCCGCCGGTTGCCCGATGGCCTCGACGTGTCGGTGTTCGCGCCCAGGCTCGACTACCAGCGAGCGAAGGGGGTGCCAGTGCTGCACCCGGCGAGCGTACTGGTACATATGGCCACGAATCCGACTCGTGTACGCTCATGGTCCAGCGCACTCGAATGGCTTCCGGACCTGGTCGCGGAAGTTACCACTGACGACGTGCTTGTCGAGTTGGGCAGGCGTCCATCCACGGTCGCCAGCCGATCGGGCTATCTACTCCAGGGGCTGCGTCCCGACGTAGCCGAGCAGATCATCGGGCCTTCGACGAAGACGTGGTTCGGCCCACGCCGCAAAGTTGTCCGACACGACAGCCGCTGGCAGGTGGCCGACACCCTGCTGCCCTTCGACCCACGAAAACTGGAGTCCGTCACATGAGCAGTGGACTCATCGCGGTTACGATCGGTTGGATCGGTCGGCACACCCCACCAGGCGCTGGGGTCGACGGCCGTGACGCTGCCGTCATGGACATCGCCCAGGACCTGCTTCTGCGTGATCTGCACGGGCGGGGCAGCCTCGACGAACTGGTCTTCTGAGCCTGTACTGACAGGCTCAGGTGGCATGACGAGACTTCTGCGGTAGGAGTGTGAAAGCTGTGTGGGTGGGTTTCTAGCCGAATTTCACCGAGCCGCAGGTGAGGTTCTGTGGGGGTGGGGTCAGGGGTGACTGGCCGCGGGCGATCAGGCGGGTGCCGGAGAAGTCGTAGAAGGTGGTGCGGCCCTGATAGCTCCTGCCGTCGGTGCTGGTGCCCGTCCAGATCTCGATCGCGGCAGTTGGTGACTGCGTGCGGTGGCAGCCCCATTTCGCCGCGTTCCGCAGCGAGGCGCCGTAGGGCAGCGACGCCTGCTGCCCGTCGAGGGTGACCAGCCGCAGCCGGGAGTCGACGTACCGGAAGACCGTTGCCGCCTGTAGCCCGGCTCCCCGGTCGACCCGGACGAACACCTCCGCGTGCCCGTCCCGGTCCGCGTCGACCGAGCCGAGCACCCCCTGCACCGTCAGATCCGGATTGCCCTCGAAGGGAACCTCGTCGGTACGGCCGGTCGCGTAGCGGACCAGGAGTGTGCCAGCGGCGGGAAGTGTGATCGAGTCAGCGCGGCCGTCGCCGTCGACATCGCCGTCCCGCGCCGGGGACGCGCTGGCCGTCGCCGTCGCGGGTGACGTCGCCGGTGACGTGACGTGCTGCGTCCCCGTCCGGTTGCTGTCGGACGACTTCGAGACATGCGACGACCGTCCGCCGGACGAGCGGCTGCTACCGCTGCTGACGTTGCAGCCCGTCGTCAGCAGGATTGCCGCGGTGACCGCCAGGGTGACGGGGACAGCAAAAGGCACGGACACACGCATGACGCCCCCACGGCTGTAAAAGCTTTCATCCGGTATATCCGCTGACTCGGATGAATGCGAGGCCGTCGTGCCGTGGCAGGCCTGTCCGGATATCGACAGGGTAAAATCGCCGTCAGCCTGTTGAGATTCCGTGAATACCGCCGGGGCGCGGTGACGCGCCGGCCGGTTTTCAGGTCCGGTGACAAGGGCGGGACGGGTCGTTGTGCCGTCACGCCGCGTCCCGCTGGTTCAGGTGCCGGGGGTGCGCCAGGGGCTTGCCGGGCGCAGCAGGTCGGCCGAGCGCAGCAGCACCTCGGCGAGCATGCGGGCCTCCTCGGGCGTGAGATAGGCGGCGGCGAGGGCGTCGAGCATCGGGGCGTCCAGGCGTAGCAGGATCACCGGCGCCTGTCCCGCGGCGGCCGGTGGCTCGGGCCGGACCGTTATCTCCGCCTGACCGATCCGGGTGATCAGGACCCCGTCATGCGGATCGTGATGAACCAGCGCCATGGTCATCCACTCCTCCCGAACCGAAGCGGTTCCGGCTGTCGCACATGTTGGACTCTCGTCCACTGGTACTGGTTGCTCCGGTCGGACGTCGGTTTTCCGACCGCGGCCGCGGGAAAAGCATGATCGCCGGGGTGCTGGTGCGCCGGTGCCGTCCGGAGCATGGTGCCACATTGTGGCCCTAAAAGTAGCCATCTGGACACGCAGTTGAATACAGGCGAGAAGGGTGCCGATCGCAATCAACGATCAGAAGCGATATCGCTACTTTTCGTCTACCTGTGGAGGGGTCGAGATGACGCCGAGTTCTGGAGAGCCCGCTGCCGACGCGCCGGATGACGGCCGCTGTGATACCTGCCATCCCGCCCTCCTGCGCGGTCTGACCATGCCACGCACGTCCGCGCGCCGGGGGGCCCACCGGCGCCCGGCCCGGCCGGCGGCGGGCCGCGGCGGGCTCGGGCGGCGGGAGTTCCTCGGCCTGGCCGGCCTGGGCCTCTCCAGCGCGCTGGCCGGCGGTGGTGCCCTGCTGGCGGCATCATGCGGCAAGGAACGCCCCGTGGCGCCGCCGCTGCCCCCGGAGCCGAGCCCGCTGCCGGAACGCGGCGTCGCCGAATACTGGAACGGCCGGACGCAGGCCGGCCACTTCGACTTCGCGAACTGGCCGCTGTACATCGACACCTCCCCGGGCCGGCCCGACAGCCATCCGACGCTCGACGTCTTCACCAGCGCGACCGGTATCACGGTCTCCTACCGCGAGGTCATCGAGAACGACGAGTCGTTCTACGCGGGGATCCGGCCGCTGCTGGAGGCGAGCCGCCCGACCGGCTACGACCTGATGGTCATCCCCAACGGGCAGGTGCTCGCGGACCTCATCCGGCGCAACCACCTGGCGCCGCTGGACGCGGGCCGGCTGCCGGCCTTTCTCGCCAACGCCGACGAGAGCGTGGCGAATCCCTCCTACGACCCGAACAACCGGTTCACGGTCGCCTGGCAGTCGGGGATCACGGGGATCGCCTACGATCCCAACCGCACCGGCCGGGAGATCAGCAGCTTCCGTGACCTGTTCGACCCGGCCTTCGCCGGCCGGGTCGGGATGTTCGGGGACGTCCGGGACCTGCCGAACTTCACCCTGGTGGGCATGGGGATCACGCCGGAGGCCTCGACGCCGGCGGACTGGCGGAAGGCCGCGGAGCTCCTGCGCGGGCAGCGGGACGCCCGTATCGTCCGCGACTACTACCAGCAGGATTACATCGAGCCGCTCAGGAAAGGGGACATCTGGCTGTCCATGGCCTGGTCCGGGGACATCTTCCAGGCCAATTCCGAGGGTGCCGGCCTGCGTTTCGTGATTCCCACCGAGGGCGGCATCCTGTGGACCGACAGCATGTGCATCCCGGTCACCGCGCCACATCCGGTGGACGCCATCACCTTCATGAACTTCGTCTACCAGACCGACATCGCCGCGAAACTCGCCGAGGGCATCAACTACATCACCCCCGTCCCGTTCTCGCGGGATAAGATCATCCGGGACGCGGGCACCGCCAGCGGCCCCACGCAGGCACAGCTGGTCGCCACCGCCGACAGCCCGCTGGTTTTCCCGGTCCGTTCGGATCTTTCCCGGCTGCGGCGCTACCGCGTCCTGAGCCGGCTCGAGGCCGTCGAGTGGAACAGCCTGTTCCAGTCCGTCTACCAGCCCTGACGACCCACCGAATGTGACGACCCACCGAATG
>NZ_CEVIVC010000052.1:4505-9863 GCF_982290645.1 Protofrankia sp. CiP1_Cm_nod4 | reverse complement strand
CACCGACTGTGATGATCCGCTGGCTGTGACGGCCTGCCGGGCAGGGCCGGCGCAGGCCCGGATCCGGATCTGGTGCCGGGCCCGGATCAGGTGCCGGCGTCGGAGCCGGCGTCGGCGTCGAGGGCGGCTCGCAGCGCGTCCGACAGCGTGTCCACCTCGGCGAGGCCGACGACCAGCGGCGGGCAGAAGGCAAGGGTCGACGCGCCGATCGGACGGACGATGACACCATGGGTGAGCATGTGGTCGCGTATCGCGGTGGCATCCACCCCGGCTGGCAGGTCGACCGCCCACATGGCGCCGCGGCCGCGCACGTCGGTGAGGCCGTGCGTCCGCGCCACCGAGCGCAGGCCGGCCGCGAGGCGGTCACCTATCGCGGGCGCCCGGCCGATCAGGCCCTCGGACTCCAGCAGGCCGATGTTGGCGAGCGCGGCCGCGCACGCCGCCGGGTGCCCCGCGTAGGTGCCGCCGTGCCGCAGCACCACATCCGGGCGGGTCAGCGGTTCGTGCACGGCGGGCCCGAGGAGCACGCCGCCGAGTGGCTGGTAGCCGCTGGTGACGGCCTTGGCGAAGGTGACGATGTCGGGCCGGACGCCGAAGTGGTCCGCGCCGAACCAGTTCCCCAGCCGCCCGAAGCCGGTGATCACTTCGTCGAGGATGAGGAACACGCCATGGCGGTCGCACAGCTCGCGCAGCCCGGTGAGGTAGCCCGGCCGCGGCGGGTGGACGCCACCGGCGCCGATCACCGGCTCCGCGATCACCGCGGCGGCCCGGCCGTGGCTGTCGGCCAGCACCGCGCCCACCGCGTCCAGGTCGTCCTTGTCGACCTGGACGACATCGCCGACCCCTGGGCCGAATCCCTCCCGGTTGGCCGGCAGCCCGGTCAGGGTCATCCCGCCGTAGGTGACGCCGTGATAGCTCGGGGAGCGGCTGATGATGATCGTCCGCTCCGGCCGGCCCGCGAGGGCGTGCGCGAGACGGGCGATCTTCACCGCGCTGTCCACCGCCTCGGACCCGCCGTTGGTGAGGAAGACCCGCGCCTGTGGCATGGGCGCGAGCGCGGCGAGCCGCTCGGCGAGCGCCTCGGCCGGGGCGTTGGTGAACCGCTCGAAGAGATGGAACGCGTCCAGCTCCCGCAGCTGCGCCGCGACCGCCTGGATGATCTCTTCGCGGCCGTGGCCGACCGCGCAGTGCCACAGGCCCGCCATCCCGTCGAGGTAGCGGCGGCCGGAGTCGTCCGTGACGTATGCGCCCCGGCCGGAGACGATCCGCAGGAACGACCCCGCGGGCGCCGCCGGACGCGCGAACGGGTGCAGCAGCGGCCCCGGCTCCGCCGGTTCCCCCGTCCTGGGAGGCGACTGGGCAGGGTGCGGCCGGGCGCGGGAGCCCGGCTGGGCGGGGTGTGACGCGGGCGCGGGGCGTGGCATGCAGGCAAGTAGCGCACGTCCCGGGCAGCGTCGCAACAGCCCCGTCGTTCCAGGCCCGTCGTTTCGCCAGGTGCGTGGCGGGGCTCGCTCGGAGGGCGGCGGGACAACGCCGTCCCCGCCAGGCCCGTCCCCGCCAGGCCCGCCCGCATCGGGGGGCGAACCGGGAACAATCATGATTTGTTCTACCGGATACGCCCGGAAATAATCGGTAGTCCGTAAGCAACAGAAATCCTGTAAGCGGTGGAAATCCTCCCGGAGTTCTTCATCCGTTATGGAGCTGGCATTTCCGGGACGGCTGTCGGTGCGGGTTCCCGCACTTCGCGCCAGGCCGGTGGCAGGACGGTCCTGTCTTTCGCGCGTCAGCTGTGGACCGGGCCGGCCGGTGCCGGGCGGGCTACGCTTTCCCTACCGGGCGCCGGTGGTCCGAGCGGCCCGGTCGGGTCCTCGCGATTTCCGGATTCCCAGGTCACTGGGCGGAGGCGAGGTCACTGGGAGGGGGCGC
Source organism: Protofrankia sp. CiP1_Cm_nod4 (assembly GCF_982290645.1). Classification (NCBI taxonomy): domain Bacteria; kingdom Bacillati; phylum Actinomycetota; class Actinomycetes; order Frankiales; family Frankiaceae; genus Protofrankia; species Protofrankia sp. CiP1_Cm_nod4. The sequence goes on along the minus strand of NZ_CEVIVC010000052.1, from coordinate 7,937 downwards.
AGCACATGGCCGGAACAGCATCCGAACCGAAGGATGGCATCCTGCCGGCCCGCCGTGACGAGCGGGTGGCCGCCCTTACCGAGCGTGAGGAGCTGCGGCTACAGGAGCGCACCCCGGGCTCACGGGCGATGCACGACCGGGCGGTGCGCTCGATGACGAGTGGGGTCCCGTCGTCCTACCAGGCCCGTGATCCCTGGCCGATCTACCTCACGCACGGGCGCGGTTCCCGGGTGTGGGACGTCGACGGCAGCGAGTACTGCGACTTCCACAACGGCTTCGGCTCGATGGTGCAGGGGCACGCGCACCCGGCGATCGTCCGGGCGGTGCGGGAGCGGATCGGGCTGGGCAGCCATTTCGCCATGCCGACCGAGGACTCCCTGATCGTCAGCGAGGAGCTGGCACGCCGTTTCGGCCTGCCGCAGTGGCGCTACGTCAACTCGGGCTCGGAAGCGACCATGGACGCGATCCGGATCGCCCGGGCCGTCACCGGGCGTGAGACGATCATCAAGATCTTCGGCTCCTATCACGGCCACCACGACTACGTGATGGTCTCCATCGGCACCCCGTACGACGAGATCGGCCCGCCCGACAACATGGCGTCCCTCGCCTATGGCGAGGGGATACCGCGGGCCGTCGTCGACCTGACCGTGCCGGTGCCGTTCAACGACGCCCCGGCCATGGAGCGGCGGATCGAGGCGCTCGTCGCCGACGGGCGGCCACCGGCATGTGTGATCATGGAAGCCGCGATGATGAACCTCGGGGTGATCCTGCCCGAGCCCGGCTACCTGGAGGCCGTCCGGGAGATCACCCGGCGTCACGGCATCGTACTGATCTTCGACGAGGTCAAGACCGGGCTGTGTGTGGCGCCCGGGGGAGCGACCGAGCGGTTCGGCGTCCGGCCCGACATGGTCACCCTGGCCAAGGCGCTCGGCGGCGGTCTGCCCTCCGGCGCCCTCGGCGCGACCGCCGAGATCATGGAGGTGGTCGCGTCGGACCGGGTCAAGCAGGTCGGGACGTTCAACGGCAACCCGCTGACCATGGCCGCGGCCCGGGCGAGCCTGCTGGAGGTCCTCACCCCGCAGGCGTACGCCCACCTGGACCGGCTGTGTGAGCTGCTGATCGCCGGCTGCGACGAGATCCTGCGCCGGCACGGGCTGCTCGGCTACACGGTCGGGATCAGCTCGAAGGGCTGCGTCCACTTCACCGACGCGCCGATCCGCGACTACACCTCGTTCATGGCGCACCAGAACGCGGCGCTGCCGGAGCTCGCGTGGCTGTACAACGCCAACCGGGGCGTGCTGATGGCGCCGGGCCGGGAGGAGGAGTGGACGCTGTCGGTGCAGCACACCGAGGCCGACGTCGACCGCTACCTGGACTCCCTGGACGCGCTGGCCCGCGATATCACCTCGTGACGGAATGTCACCTCATAGCGGAATGTCACGGCCTGGCGGGATGGCATCTGCTGACGGACTGTCACCACGTGGCAGGCGGGCGCCACCCGCTGACGAGCACCGCCGGGCCATCGAGGGGACCTCGGGCGCGCGGGTGGCCCGGCCGGCCGCCCGGGAGCGCCCGGGAGTGCCAGGGGGCACGGCGGGGGATACCGGGGGAGGCTGAGGATATCCGAAGGACTTCCTGAGAGGCGGCTCAAGGATGACCGGGGATATGACGCTCAAGGGATATTTCGGTATGATTTCTGCGTCAAATCCTTCTGACGGGGACGTAATCCGTGGTCTAGTCTGCCTGTCAGTGGCCTTCTCGCGCCCGGGGATTCCGCGACCGGCCGAAGAACGCGCGGCCACAGCTCTTCTCGCGCGCTCGGAGCCCGGCCGGGAACCCGGTGCCGACGCCAGCCGGCAATCCGGTCGACGCCGGCCCGGCCCCAGGTCCGTTCGATCCATATCGGCTACCGGAGTGTGCGTATGGACAGGATTCTGACGAACTTCATCGGCGGTACCAGCGTCCCGGCGGCGGGCGGCCGCACGATGCCGCTGGTGAACCCGTCCACCGCGGAGGTCTTCGCCGAGGCGTCCCTGTCCGGCCCGTCCGACGTGGACGCCGCGGTCCAGGCGGCCGGGCGCGCCTTCGAGTCCTGGCGCGACACCACGCCGAGCGAGCGGGCCAGGGCCCTGCTCAGGCTGGCCGACGCGGTTGAGAAGCGCGCCGCGGACCTCGTCCGGGGGGAGAGCGAGAACACCGGCAAGCCGATCGAGCTGACCATGAACGAGGAGATCCCGCCAATGGCGGATCAGATCCGTTTCTTCGCCGGTGCCGCCCGGCTGCTCGAGGGCCGCTCGGCCGGGGAGTACCTGGCCGGTCACACCAGTTTCGTCCGCCGGGAGCCGGTGGGGGTCTGCGCGCAGGTCACGCCGTGGAACTACCCGATGATGATGGCGGTGTGGAAGTTCGCCCCGGCGATCGCCGCGGGGAACACCGTGGTCGTCAAGCCGTCGGAGACGACGCCGGTGAGCACGCTGCTGCTCGCCGAGATCGCCGCCGAGTTCCTGCCGCCCGGCGTCCTGAACGTGGTGTGCGGGGACCGGGACACCGGCCGGGCGCTGGTGGCCCACCCGCTGCCCGCGATGGCGTCGGTGACCGGCAGTGTCCGGGCCGGCATGGAGGTCGCCCGGTCGGCTGCGGACTCCCTCAAGCGGGTCCATCTGGAGCTCGGGGGCAAGGCGCCGGTCATCGTCTTCGACGACGTCGACGCCGAGGAGGTGGCGGCGGGGATCGCGGGCGCGGCCTACTTCAACGCCGGCCAGGACTGCACCGCCGCCACCCGGGTGCTGGCGGCCCCGGGCGTCCATGACGATCTTGTTGTCGCCCTCACCGAGCAGGCGCGGGCGACCCGGACGGGGCCACCGCAGGAGCCGGCGGCGGCCTACGGCCCGCTGAACAACCTCGGCCAGCTCGGCCGGGTCCACGGCCTGGTGGAGCGCAGGCCGTCGCACGCCGAGGTGCTCACCGGTGGGGAGCCGCTGGATCGGCCCGGGTTCTTCTACCCGGCGACGGTGGTCGCGGGCCTGCGCCAGGACGACGAGATGATCCAGAACGAGATCTTCGGCCCGGTCGTGACCGTCCAGCGCTTCAGCTCCGAGGACGAGGCGGTGGCCTGGGCGAACGGGGTCGAGTACGGGCTCGCCTCCAGCGTGTGGACGCGTGACCACGGGCGGGCCATGCGGGTCGCCCGCCGGCTCGACTTCGGCTGTGTATGGATCAACACCCATATTTCGCTGGTGGCCGAGATGCCGCACGGCGGCTTCAAGAAGAGCGGTTACGGGAAGGACCTGTCGATCTACGGTCTGGAGGACTACACCCGGGTCAAGCACGTGATGAGCAACATCGAGTTCTGACCGGTTCGGGCTGTCGGAGGCCGGCCGGGGGCCGTGACGGTGCCACGGGCGGGCATCCCGCACCGCACCGCACCGCACC
>NZ_CEVIVC010000052.1:0-4370 GCF_982290645.1 Protofrankia sp. CiP1_Cm_nod4 | reverse complement strand
CGGCCTGCCGGGCGACGGCCGGGACGGCCTGCCGGGCGACGGCCGGGACGGCCTGGCCAGGGCGGTGGACAGTGCCAGGGCGGTGGACGGCGCGGATGCGGCGCGAGCCGTCCGGTCGCCGGTTCCGTCGCGTTATGCCACCCGATACGTGATGGTGCACGGATATCGAAGGGCCTATATACGGGCGGGGCGCGGCCCGGCGTTGCTGCTCGTCCACGGCATCGGGGACAACTCGCAGAGCTGGCGTGGCCTTGTTCCGCTGCTCGCGCGGGGGCGGACGGTGATTGTGCCGGACCTGCTCGGTCACGGCGAGTCCGACAAGCCGCGCGGGGACTATTCCATCGGCGGATACGCGTGCGGGATGCGTGACCTTTTGACGGTGCTCGGTATCGACCGGGTGACGGTGGTCGGCCATTCCCTGGGCGGCGGCATCGCCATGCAGTTCGCCTACCAGTTCCCCGAGCGTTGCGAGCGGGTGGTACTGGTCTCGACCGGCGGGGTGTGCCCGGATCTGCATCCGGTGCTGCGGGCCATGGCGACCGCTCCTGGATCAGGACTGGTGCTTTCGCTGGCCACCGCGTCCTCGCTGCGCCAGGTCGGCTGGGCGGTGACCCGGACGTTGCGCTGGCTGCGCACCGATCTGGGCCGGGACGCCGACGACCTGATGCGGATGTTCGACAACCTGCACATGCGTACCGCCCGGGCGGCATTTCTGCGGACGCTGCGCGCCTCGGTGGACGGTCACGGCCAGGCAATCACCATGTTGGACCGTTGCTATCTCGCCGCCGGAATGCCATGTATGATCATATGGGGTGAGCGTGACGCGGTGATTCCGGTCGAGCACGCGCGGATCGCGCACGCGGCGATGCCCGGCAGCCGTCTGGAGATCTTTGAGGGTGCCGGACATTTCCCCCATCACAGCGATCCGGAGCGCTTCCGGGCGGTACTGGAGGACTTCCTGGCTACCACCCGCCCGGCGACGTACTCCGCCCGGCAGTGGCGGGACCTGTTGTGCTCGCGGGGACGGGTGGGGCAACAGCCCATCCGTGACCGGGACATGGCCGGGTGCCAGTGACCGTCGACGGCCGGTTCACCGGTGGCCGGCCCGGCCGCCGCCGGCGGGGCGATGACGCGGACGGAGGCGGATCTGCCTGGCCACAGGGCCAGGCCGGGGCCGGTCGGGGCCGGCTGGGGCCGGGAACCGGATGACCGAACCACGGCGAAGAAGGTGAGCCGGAAACGAAGATGCGTCGACGGCCCCGTGGCCGGCGGTGAACACGCGGCGGTTGTCGGTTCAGGTTGTCGGCGTGCCACTCGTGGGCATCGTCTTGTCAGGAGTTGTGTTTGAGTCGTACCCGCAACGGTTCATACTGGTGACAGCCTCGCGCTGTTCCCGGGCATGAACAGCCGTGGGCCGGTTGGTCCAGGGTCCGTGATCAGCCAGGTATGATGGCCTGCCTCGACGCCGCCGCCGGCCATCACGTCAGATCGTCAGATCGTCAGATCGTCGAGACAGATGCCACTTCTATGTTCCAACCCGGTGTCGTATTGGGTCGTTGGCGCCCGCTATCGTGGAGTTCGTCGAGCGCGGTCATGCCAATATGGCCTATCCTTGTCGTAGTAACTGGAAGTCAGAGATATATCGGAGGTCGACCGTTGGCACGTCGTGCACGTCTGAGCTGGCCAGAAGAGCGTCGCCAAGCAAGTGAGGTCGTCGTCCGCCGGGTGGACCCCGGTCGCGGCTGGACCCTCGAGCAGGCCCGTGACCTGGTACGGCAGGGCTACTCTGTCGAGCATGTAGCGGAACGCACAGGATTTCCGCCGCAGATGTTGAAAGTCGCCGAAGTCGCCGCCGAGGAGTGAGCCGGCCGGTCACCATCCGCTTCGGCCGCGAAATAAGCACGCTCCGCGACGCCTATAGCGGCAGGCTCCGGCGGGGTGCGCCGAGCCGGCGGAGTGGGGAAGCGCCGAGCGCCGTACCGACGTCCCAGGCCGTCACCCTGCGGAGCCTGGCAGCGACCCAGGGGGCGAGGCCTTCCGGCAGCGTGTAAAAAGCACGGCCACGTCGCTTTTGACCTGCTGGATTGCGTCGGCATCCGTGGTCCGCCCCTAATGTGCGGGCCCGGTGATTTGCGCCGGTCATTCCACCAGCGAGGATGATTGATCGTCCTCATCCGACCGCCTGACGTCGACGTCGACGTCGACGTTGTCCGCGTCCGTGCTTGCCGTACCGCTGCCCGTGGCGCGAACAAGCCGGCCGAGGTGGTCCGAGTAGACGCCGTCCAGGCCGAATCCCACCAGCCGGTTCAGCGTCCCGGACGTCTGCGCGTGCCAGCCGAAGGCGAGCAGCCCGCCGGCGCGTACCACCGGCACCATCGACGCGGTCCACTCGTTGGCCCGCAGGTTCAGCACCGTGGCACCAGCCGCCGCGGCCTCACGCACGTACGCGTCCAGCCGGTCGTCCGGCCGGCTGTCCGGGAGGGCACCGCGACCGCCGCCGCGACCGCGGAAGCCGGCCTCCCGTGCGGACGCGGAGTTGACCAGCCGTACCGGCCCCGGCCCGGCAAGCTCGTCGAGCGACCGCCAGTGACGGATCGCCGGCAGGCTGCCGCACAGCCACAGCCGTTCCGCCGTGCCCGCGGCCCGGGCCACCGCGGCGACGGCCACGGCGGCCCGTCCGATGGCCGACGGGGGATCCTTCAGGTCCAGGCTGAGCTCGAAGTCGCTGCCGCAGGTGGCGTAGAGGTCGGCCAGAGCGGGCAGCCAGGCCGGTAACCGGGCCGCCGGCAGGTCGCCGATCCGGCGGCGGCCCGGGGGGCCGAGCACGCCGTCGTGATGGAGCACCGGGACGCCGTCGGCGGTGAGCCACACGTCCGACTCCAGCCCGCCCGCGCCGCCGGCCAGCGCCCGGCTGAACGCCGCCAGGGTGTTCTCCCGCCGGAAGCGGCCCGGCGCGCCCCGGTGGGCGAACCCGATCACGGCCCCGGCGGGACGGGTCACCGGACGGTGGGCCGGGCGGGCTGGTCGAGAATGCCCAACGCCCGGCTGTGCAGGCGGCCGTTGGTCGTCAGGATCGAGCCGCCGCCGGGCCCACGGCGTCCGGACAGGTCGGTGAAGGTGCCACCGGCCTCCTCGACGATCACCTGGAGGGCGGCCATGTCCCAGAGGGAGACATCGGGCTCGCAGGCGAGGTCGACAGCGCCCTCGGCGACCATCATGTGGGACCAGAAGTCGCCGTAGGCGCGGGTCCGCCACACCGCGTCGACCAGGTCCAGGAAGGGCGCCAGCCGCCCGGCGGCCGACCAGCTCTCGATCGAGGCGAAGGACAGGTAGGCGTCGGCCAGGTCCGCCACCGCGGACACGGCAAGGGAGCGGGTCTCGCCGACCGCCGTGCGGGTGTGGGCGCCCCGGCCGCGGGCCGCCCACCAGCGCCGGCCCATCGCGGGGGCGCTCGCCACCCCGACGGTGACCTCGCCGTCGACCTCGAGGGCGAGCAGCGTCCCCCATACCGGCACCCCGCGCACGAAGTTCTTGGTGCCGTCCACCGGGTCGACCACCCAGCGACGCCGGGTGTCGGCACCGATGAGCCCCTGCTCCTCGCCGAGCACCGCGTCGCCGGGCCGGGCCTCGGCCAGCCGCTCGCGGATCATCGCCTCCACGGCGGTGTCGGCGTCGGTGACCGGGGTGGCATCGGGTTTCGCCTCGACGCGCAGGTCGACGGCCTGGAAACGGGCTAGTGTGATCGCGTCGGCGGCGTCCGCGAGGGCGAGGGCGAGGGCGAGGTCGTCACCGATCGGGTGCCCGGTGGCCGCGTCCCCGTCGACGGTGGGCCGGGTGCCGCCGGGAGCCGGCTGTTGGCCTGGTCCCGGCAGGTCCGTCCCCACGGCTCCCAGAGTGTCTGTTCGGGCGACGTCTGTTCGGGCGGCATTGGTCACGCGGGGAGCCTACCCGCGCGCGCCTTCACCCGGGCGGAAGGCGGCCTTCGTGAACAAGGCCCACCAGACGTCGCGCGGGCGGCGACGCTACCACGGACGGCCTGTCGCCCCCTCCGCCACCCGAGTCAGCCGGCACCTGGAGCGTCAGCTATGTAACCATACGCATCCGCACGAACGCAGGCGCATGTCGATGGGCGCCGGTCATCGCTGAAGATCAGCGCGAGTTTGTCATTTTATACGCTTATACGACAAAAAAGCGTACAAAACGACAAACTTACGCGCCGATTATGGTTTGCGCGGGCGGTCACGGACGGGATGCGCGCCGCTGGGACGGCGTCCCGGGGCGGCCGGTATCGGGGCGGCCGGTATCGGGGAGGACAGCCGGGTTGGCTGGGGCCGGGGGATTTCGGTGACCGCTGGGGCCCGGTACTGGGG
>NZ_CEVIVC010000051.1:27583-33652 GCF_982290645.1 Protofrankia sp. CiP1_Cm_nod4 | reverse complement strand
TCTCGACGTCGTCGGTCGAGCCGGGGGTTGCGCGGTGCTGATACCCACTCCCGCCCACCTGTCCCCGGTGCCGGCCGTCCGTGCGGCCATCACCGCGGACCTGGACACCCTCGACGCCTGGACGATCATCCTGCGGGCCGGTGACCACCCGGCATCACCAGCCCTGGTCGGGAGGCTCCCTCGACCACGGCAACCCCTCCCGGACAACGCCGGCCGCCGCCATGACCATGGATAGTCCACCCGGGGGTGTGTGCGGCGGCCGGGACAGCGCCGCCCTGGCCGCCGCACACCCTCCCCTTCCCGTTCTCCTGCCGCACCGGCAGCCGCAGCTCGGCCCGCTCCGGCCCGTCCCTGTCGTGGACGATCTCGTCCTTCTGCGTCGGGTCCGTGACCGGCTCCGGGCGCTCCCCGACCATGCCGCTCCGACCAGGAGGAACCCGACCATGCTGACCGCCGTCCGCACCGCGCAGGCCCGCCCGCGTCGCACCCCGCCCAGCGAGGACGACGCACAACAGGCGGGGCCGGATGGGCGTCACACGGCCGGCTACCCACTGCCACGGGCAGAACTCTCGACCGGCCCTGCTGGCGCGCGACCGCGCATACCGAGGTCCGCGTGCGCGTCCCCGCGCCCCGATCATCCCGCCCCGCGGCCGGGACACCCCGCCGACGGCGAGAACACCGCGGACAGCATGGCGGGGACGGCAGAGGGAACCACCCCCGTCCGAGGGGAGATCCGCGCCTACGCCGTCCTCGACGGTGTCGGCGAACAACTCGCCGCTTTCACCGACTGGGACCACGCCCACGCCTGGGCCCACGACACCGCACACCGCGGGGACGTCATGCTGCCGCTACAGGTCGAGGACAGAACCCAGCGGATCACCCGGTACGTCACCCTCACCACCTGCGAAATGGTCACCTGGACGGTGTTCACGAGAAGCGACAGATGCGACCACCCCGCCGTGAACCATCACCCGCCGTGACGGCCAACAGCAGTCTGCCCCCTGACGTCCCCCGCCGGTCTGCTGACACGATCCGGGCCGGCGGGGTGACCGGGTGTGGGCAGGCAGCCCGTCTGCCTGCCCACATTCTGGAGAAATCCTTTGCACGCGGCGACCGGCGGGCTGTCCTCGTATGCCAGAAAACGTCGTGATGCAGGAGTCGACGATGCGCACCGAATCATCTGTGAGCGCAATATGGAATGCTGCTTTTACCCGGATACGGGCCGCGACGTGGCATCGCGGCCGCCCGGCGCGGACCGGTGCGGTGTGACAACCCGATGATGGCCGGGCCTGCGCACATACCCGGCCGGCCAGGCGCCGCGCCGACGGTGACCGCCGGGGCATTCCTCGTCCTCGATGCCGAGCGGGAAGTGGTGGCGAGTTTCGTCACCACCGACTGGGCCATCGCGCACGCATGGTTTCATCGCATTGCCGCCGAACCACAGGTCCGGCAGCCCGTCACCTTGGAAGACTTCGTCGGCCGGCGCGCCTGGGCCTTCGAGAGAAACGCGTGTGTTTCCGTGGCATGGATATCGTCATACCCCGCCCGTCACGACCGTTACGAGGAGCTTCCGTGACCAGCATCCACGGCACGCCGGACGAGAAAGACCGTGATCCTGTACGGGATGTTCCCTACGAGCCGCCGGAGCTGACCACCCTGGGTGGCCTGGACGTCCTGACGAAGGGGGCGTACTCCCGTGACACTTCCGACGACAGCGACGCGCGCTCCCCGTCACTGTCAGGAGCCTGCGTGAGCACACCGGAGACGACCACCGACCCGCTGGCCGCCCGCCTCGCTGACTACGCCGCGGCGTTGCGCGCCACCGGCGCGATCCGCGCCGACCGGGTCCAGGCCGCGTTCGTCACCGTGCGCCGGGACCGCTGCCAGTCACCACCGAAAGTGCACCAGAGCCGTTAACTTGACACTCCCCCACAGCCGCATGCACGCCTCGACCTCACCTTTTTCCGCAAGCGGAACTTGCCGGCCATGGCTTTCCGGCGAGAACAACCCCTCCTGGGCCGCTACCCGGTGACAAACTATCGACGGGACGGCAAACCGGTGGCGGACGGATCGAAATCTTCGGGTTGGTGTTGCTCGCCGGTCAGGTAGCAACACCTGAAAAATCATCTTCTTCGTGGACGGTTGATGGGCTCATTTCCCCGCCTCGAAGAGGAGAGCCGTGTTCCGTTCCCTTGCCCCCTCGCGCCGCCGCTGGGCCCTCCTGGCCAGCGCGGCCCTGACCGCCGTCGCGCTGGCAGTGCTGACGACCCCGGCGTCGGCGACCCCGCCCAACATTCCGAGTAAAGCGACCGCGCAGGCCGAGCTCAACGCGCTGACCGTGGCCGCCGAGGGCAGCATGACCGGTTACTCCCGGGACCTGTTCCCCCATTGGATCATCATTTCCGGGACCTGTGACACCCGGGAAACCGTCCTCAAGCGCGACGGCACGAACGTGACGGTCGGCAGCAACTGCTACCCGACCTCCGGCTCCTGGTACAGCCCGTACGACGGTGCCACCTGGTACAGCCCGGCCGACGTCGACATCGACCACGTGGTGCCGTTGGCCGAGGCCTGGCGGTCCGGGGCCAGCAGCTGGACCACCAGCAAACGGCAGAGTTTTGCCAACGACCTGAGCTACCCGCAGCTGATCGCGGTCACCGACAACGTCAACCAGGCCAAGGGTGACCAGGACCCCTCCACCTGGCAGCCGCCGCTCTCCGGCTACCGGTGCACCTACTCGAAGATGTGGATCCGGTCCAAGTACCACTGGGGGCTGAAACTGCAGTCCAGCGAGAAGTCCGCGTTGCAGAGCATGCTGAACACCTGCTCCTCATGACAAGATCATGATGGAATTCCAGTCCCTGCTCACCGCCCCACCGGACGGGGGTGGACCGACGAGGTCGGCACGATCACCGGTGCGCCCGAACTGCGCATGATCTGCACCGACGGCGAGGCCGTCGCGTGGGTGCGCTACGCCGGAGCCCCGACCTGGAACACCCGCACCGGCGGCCGGACCCGCCTGCACGGCCCGCGTGATCATCAGGCGGTACCTGGGCTTCTGGTGACCGTGCTCCCCCGCTCCCACGGCTGAACGGCTCCGCTCATCGAGCAACGCCCTCGCCTGGTTCCCCGCGCGCCGGGGAACCAGGCGAGCCCGCAGGGCGAAGAGATCCCTCACCGTCGCCGACGGAGACTCGGAACCGGCACATGGGCGGGGCGTCGATGCACCTACGCGCCATGCCCGACCAAGAGCTCCGTGGGTGCAACCGGCCCCGTCACAGAACGATCTGCTGCGGATGAACAATCTCCCGGGCGCCGACCGCCGCCTCCCTGCGGTCCAGCGGGTCGGCCGCGGCAGCCGCGTCGAACGACAGCCGGGTCAGCGCCTCGATCCGCCGCACCGGCACCTGGTAGGTCTTGTAGGCGCCGTAGGAAAAGGCTTCCGGGGCGACCTCCAGCCCGTCGAGCAGGCTTTCCTGGCTGAGCAGGTAGGCGGTAGCCGACAGCCCGCCGCCGTCCTTAACCATCACAACGACTTTCCAGAACTGCCGGGGCAACTGCACCCCCCGGTACGGCTCGTCGTCCGGGCTGAGCACCGGACCGGTGAACACGCTGACCCTCAGGTCGTGGGTGTCGGCGTTCTCCAGGATGTAGTCCTCCAGGCCGGCCCAGGTGGTCTGGTTCTGGTTGAAGTCGGCGTGCTGCGGGGTGCAGTTGGTGAAGTGGAAGGTGTCGTCGTTGGCCAGCTTGGCGACCGTCCGGGAGGCGCCCCAGGCCGGGTCGAGCCGGCGGACGAGGTGGCCGCGGTCCAGCGGGTTGTCCCGGTAGACCTCCTCCCCGGTCTGCTCGTCGGCCGGCACCCGCGGGTCGAACGCCCAGCGGTCCGGTTCCCGGCGCAGCCGGAAACTGGCGTTGCCGTCGATGTTGACCGCGGTGAAGAACGCCAGCCGCCGCTGCCGGTTGAGCACGACGCTGAAGTGGTGGTAGGGCAGCACATAGGCCGGGTCCCCGTCGGCGGCGCGCCGGTTGACCGCCGCCAGCGGCAGCAGCTCGGCGGGCAGGGTGGGCAGCGGCACCCGATGGCCGTCACCGAGGAAGGCGGGGTCGTAGCCGCGGCGGCTGGCGTAGTCCGGGTCGATCCGGATCGCCTCGCCCGCCGCCGGCTGGTCGGAGCTGAGCAGGTCGGCGCGCAGCCGGATGTCGAACGGGACCGTCAAGGCCACCGACGGCCGTACATTGCCGACGGGCGGGGATGCCGCCGGCACGGCGGGGCGGGGCGCCGGTGGTGTGGCCTGGCCGGTCGGGTCGGTGAACAGCCGGTCGAGCAGCGTCTGCTGGGCCGGGGGCAGGTGGTGGCCGCGCAGGAACGCGGCCAGCCGGCTGACCCGGATGCCCTCGTTGATAATGCTGCCGAGTTCGCCGCCGGCGGGTGCCGGGACGCCGGCGTGGTGCAGGGCGACGATCTCCCACTGGTCGTTGAAGACCGGGGAGCCCGACGAGCCGGGTTCGGTGTCGGTTTCGTAGTGCAGGTAGCGGTCGAGGAGGTCCACGATCCGGTTTTCCCGCAACGCGACCTGCTTCTTCTCCCCCCGCGGATGCTGGATGATCGTGACGAAGTCCCCGATGATGGCCTTGCCCTCGGCCTCCACCAGCCGGTTGCACCCGAACGCGGCCAGCTGCGCCGGGGTTGCCTGCACCGCGACCAGGGCGAAGTCCAGCCCCTCATCGGCGAGGAAGAACCGGCGCGGGTCCAGCGCGAAACCCTGCAGCGGCAGCGGCCGGCCGTCGACCCCGTCCTGGTAGTCGAACTCGACGCTGCTGAAGGCCGCGGTGGCCGCGTCGGGCAGGACGTGCTGGTTGGTCAGCAGCAGCTCCGGGGAGACCAGCGAGCCGGTGCCGTAGCCGAGCAGCCGGCCCCGGTTGTCGCGGATGTTGATCCGGCCGACGGCCCGGGCGGCGGCCACCCCGCCTTCCAGGTAGCCCACGCCGAGGAGGTCGTTGACCTGGATGATCCGTTCGAGGATCGCGCCCGCGGCGGCCACCGCGGCTGGTTCCCCGGTGACAATCGCCGCCGGGTTGACCGGCCGGACGTCCGGGTGGTGGCGGCTGAGCCGGTCGATCCGGGAGGCGACCCGCGCCGGCTCGTCAGCCCGGGCGATCCCGCCTGGCTGGCGCAGGGTGTCGATCGTTCCGCGGCGCTGCCCGGTCCGCCTGGCCACCCGGGTGGCGACGGCCTCCTGCCGTTCGGGAGTGACAGCCCCGACCGGATCCATGACGATCCCCCCTTGACGCTCCACACGGCTGTCGGCGGGGTCGGCAGCCCGTAGGTCTGTCAGCGCCCGCCCGGTTCTCTCTCAGTGTGACCGGTTGGCGGCGGGATGCGGTAGCCACCCCGTGAGCGTGTGGGGCGGGCGCCAGGCAGCCGCGGTCGTGACTGCCTGGCAAGCCAATCCGGCCGCCCGTTGCTGGAGGGTAGGCGGGAACATCGTGCGCGGTTCGAAGGCGTCGCGGGGAGGTGCGGAAGACGTTCGTGGCCGGAGCGTGATGTGCTGGGAGACTCCGGCCGTGGATGCCGGTTCAGAATTGGATCATGGTGCGAATGTCGTGGCGTGCGGCGGCACGGGCGAAGGCTTCGCCCACCTGACTGTGGCGGACCATCTGCAGATAGGTGTATATGTGTGCCGCTCCCGCACCAATCTTGGTTGTAGGGCGATTCGTCCTGGCCTGTAGGGGCTTGCGTGCGGCAGCATCGGAGGGTGCGTGTTCTTCTGCTTGGTGGCACGTGGTTCCTCGGCAAGGCGGTGGCGGCCGACGCACTCGCACGGGGCTGGGCGGTGACCACGTTCACCCGAGGGCATTCCGGTCCTCCGCCGACGGGGGCGGTTGCCGTGACCGGGGACAGGACGAGCGGGCGTGACCTGGCCGCGCTCGCCGAGCACGGCCGTTGGGATGCCGTGATCGACACGTCCGCATCCGAGTTGGCGCCGCGGGATGTCCTGGCCGGGGCGAGACTCCTGGAGCCGCTGGCCGGTACCTATGTGTACGTGTCCACGGTGAATGTCTACCGGA
>NZ_CEVIVC010000051.1:25284-27219 GCF_982290645.1 Protofrankia sp. CiP1_Cm_nod4 | reverse complement strand
GGTGGCCGAACGAGCCGTTGGACGATCATTCTGAGCTGCTCGAGGCTCCGGCCGATGCGGATGCCGACTTCGGCCGGCTGCCCCCGGGCTGGACGGGGCCGGACTGGTACTACGGTCGGCAGAAGGCCGGCGCGGAGAGAGCGGTCCGGCATGCCTTCGGGGATGACCGTTCTGTGATTCTGCGTCCTGGCGTCATCCTGGGGCCAGGCGAGTACGTCGGGAGGCTGCCGTGGTGGCTGGCTCGGGCCGCTCGCGGTGGCACCATCCTGGGGCCCGGGACGCCGGACCGCCGGATTCAACCGGTGGACGTGCGCGACGTCGCGTCTTTTGCGCTTGACCGGGCCGCCGCTGCCGAGGATGGCAGCTTCAACATCACCGCACTTGGCGACGAGACCTTCGGTGATCTTCTGAACGCCTGTCTCGAGGTGACGGGTGGCCGTGGCATCGTCGAGTGGGTGCCCGACCGGATCCTGCTGGACGCTGGGGTGAAGCAGTGGACGGAGCTGCCGCTGTGGCGGACGAGCGCGGGCGTGTGGGCGGTGGACTCGTCAGCGGCGCGGGCTGCCGGGTTGTCGACACGGCCGATCCGCGAGACCGTTCTCGATACCTGGAAGTGGATGGAGTCGGGCGGCCGACCGGTGGCGCACCCACGCTGGGATGAGCACGGGATCAGCCCGGATGCCGAGGCCGGCCTGCTCACGGCCGCACGGCTGGCTTCGACGTAGACCGGGCACGCCTCGGGCGGGTGAGCTGGCGCGATCAGCTCTCCTGCTGGGGCAGACCAAGGTGTGTCGCCTGCGGCTGGCCGGGTGCCCTGGCGGTCCAGTCCTCGATGGCGTCGCCATACTCGCGTAGAGGCTGTGCCTGGCCCAGGGCGGGCACCAGGAGTCTCTGGCGGATGCTGTTCACGCGCTGCACAATCCCCGTGCCTCGCCACGCGGCCGGCAGCGAAAGCACGGCGTCAAGCGCCTCGGCCACGCCGTCCATCTCCCCGAGCAGAAGACGGGCATGGGCGAGATCGGCATGCGCCTGCGCAATGGACATCGCGGGGCGCTGGTCGCTGGGCAGCGCCCCGTAACTGTCAAGGGCGGCCTGCGCGTTCGCCGCCGCAGCCGAGGCATCGTTCAGAAGAAGGGAAGTCGAGGCATTGCTCATGAGCATGCGTTCCACGCTCATGCCGAACTCGCCGCCGATGTCATGCAGGTCATCCCGTGCTGATGGATCTGTCAGACGCTCGGCATGCGTCATCGCGGCGCGAGCCGATGCCGCGTCACCCAGATGCCCCCAGGCGCGGCCGGCGATGACGGCGATGCGTCGCCTTCCCACCGTGCCGACTCCCTGGGCCTGGGCGGCTGCCTGCGCATGGCGCACGGCCTCCGCTGGGCGATCTTGCCAGTAGGAGATGTAGGCGAGAACGCCGTACGCATAGGCTTGAAGCGGACCGAACTCGATCGTCTGCCCGTAGAGGAACGCCGTCCGGGCGAACTGCGCAGCGGACCGCAGCAAGAACAGATCGAAACACGCGGCGCCGCAGAGCGCCGCAGCCTCGCCTGCAAGGAGATACAGCCGAGCTTGCTGACGAGGAGACCGCGTCCGGTCGAGGTACCGCTGGGAGACCTCCAGGAGAAGGCGGGCCTGTTGGTAGGCATCAGGAAGCGCGAGGGCGCCGTAGCCTGCAGCCAGATGCCTTATGTCGTCTTCGACCTGGTCAATGGTCATCTCCGGCAAGGTGCTTGCCGCTGCTTCGGAGGCATGCCCCGCGGCCTCTCGTGCCGTCATTTCAATGTCGCTTTCGGTCAGTGCTGGCGCAGCCGCCTGGTGAACCTTGTCGGGCTCCGGGCTGGCGAGAAGCTGGATCACCGGCAGGCCGAACATGCGTTCCAGAACGGCCGGGGCCGGATGGGCTGGCAGCCGTCTCAGGCCACCGCTGGTCCA